>NZ_JBLYNV010000018.1:0-90767 GCF_049310165.1 Endozoicomonas sp. ALE010
CGGAGTTGTAACGAAGCACGACTGCATGGATGCAGGAGCTAGAGCAACGCAGGAGCAGTTGCCGGGAGTGCCTGAACAAGGAGTCAGAAATGTATGATTTCATATGGTTAGCTACTTATGCCCTGTATTAGCCAGGGCAACTCTCTATTAAGCGAACATTAGCAACCATCGGGGGAGCGTCTTTATGAGCATCATAATCGACCGACGCCTCAACGGAAAAAAGAAGAGCACTGTCAACCGACAGCGTTTTCTGAGGCGTTACCGCAGCCTGGTCAAAGAGGCTGTACAGGGTGCTGTTGATCAACGCTCAATCACCGACGTTGAAAGCGGCAGCAATATTACCATCCCAAAAAAAGATCTGAGTGAACCCTTTTTCCATCATGGTCAGGGGGGGCATCATGGCCATGTGCATCCGGGTAATAAAGAGTTTAACCAGGGCGATCGTATTCAGCGACCACCGGGCGGTGGTGGCCAGGGCACAGGAGATGGCAAGGCCAGTGACAGCGGTGAAGGCGCTGATGACTTTGCCTTCCAGATCAATCGTGATGAGTTTCTGGAGTACCTGTTTGATGATCTGGAACTGCCGAATCTGGTCAGGAAAGAGCTGAAAGACAGCACAGACTATAAATTAAAGCGGGCAGGTTTTACCACGGCCGGTTCCCCTGACCGCCTGAACGTGGTCCGATCACTGCGTGCTGCCCATGCACGGCGGATAGCACTCTCTGGCAAAGACCGGAAAGTGATCAGAACACTGAAACGAGAGCTGCGGGAAATGGAAGTCAGCCCGGATGAAGTTGACCAGCTTCAGGCCCGCCGACTCCGTGAAGAGATCAATGTACTTAACAAGAAATTGAAGCGCCTGCCATTTATTGATGATTTTGACCTGCGTTTCAATAACATGGCCAAAGTACCCCAGCCTTCCAGCAAGGCCGTGATGTTCTGCCTGATGGATGTTTCCGGCTCCATGACCCGGGAAATAAAGGACATGGCCAAGCGCTTCTTCCTGCTGCTCTATCTGTTCCTGGAGAGAAACTATGAAGCGGTAGAAGTCGTCTTTATCCGGCACCACAGCGAAGCCCGTGAGTGTGATGAGCATGACTTCTTCTACGCCAGGGAAACCGGGGGAACGGTGGTATCCACAGCCCTGCGCCTGGCTGATGAAATCATCACTGACCGATACTCCCCCAACGAATGGAATATCTATATCGCCCAGGCCTCTGATGGCGATAACTGGGAAGCCGACTCCAGTAAATGTCACGATATTATTCTGGAAAAGTTGCTGCCGGTTTGTCAGTACTACTCCTATGTAGAGATCACCGATCGCCATCACCAGAACCTCTGGTATGAGTACAAGGCAATAGAGCAGGCACATCCGGGACATTTTGCCATGCAGCAGATCCGCAGCTATGCGGACATTTACCCAACCTTCCGCCGCTTATTTGAGAAAAAGGAGGGAAGTCATGTTGGAAGTTGAAGCACCGGTAAGAACACCGAAAAAAAGAAAAGAGCCGCTTTCCACCGGTTCCGACTGGACATTCGAGTTGCTGGAGGCCTATGACCGGGAGTTTGCCCGGCTGGCCGACAAGTTCCGGCTGGATACCTATCCCAACCAGATAGAGGTGATCAGCTCTGAGCAGATGCTCGATGCCTATTCCTCTGTTGGTATGCCATTGATGTATAACCACTGGAGTTATGGCAAGACATTCCTCAGCAACCAGCAGAACTACCAGCAGGGAAGAATGGGGCTGGCCTATGAGATAGTGATCAACTCCAATCCCTGCATAGCCTATCTCATGGAAGAAAACACCATGCCGATGCAGGCGCTGGTGATTGCCCATGCCTGCTATGGTCATAACTCTTTCTTCAAGGGTAACTATCTGTTCCGGCAGTGGACCGATGCCAGTGCCATTATTGATTACCTATTGTTCGCTAAAAGCTACCTGGCCAAATGCGAAGAGAAGTACGGCATCAGCGCCGTCGAGGATATTCTGGATGCCTGCCACGCCCTGATGAATCAGGGCGTTAATCGCTATGTTCGGGCAACACCTATGTCTGCGGAGCAGGAAAAGGCACTCTCACAGGAGCGGGAGGAGTATATTCAGCGCAACCTGAATGATCTCTGGCGAACCATCCCTGTCCGCGAGACTGAACAGCAGAAAAAAACCGTACGCTTCCCCAAGGATCCGGAAGAGAACCTGCTGTACTTCATTGAAAAGAATGCGCCGCTATTGGAAACCTGGCAGCGGGAAATTATCCGCATTGTGCGCAAGATTGCCCAATACTTCTACCCGCAAAGACAGACCCAGGTCATGAACGAGGGCTGGGCAACGTTCTGGCACTACCACCTGATGCATGAGATGTACGACGAAGGCCTGATTACCGAAGGCTTTATCATGGAGTTCCTGCACTCTCACTCCAGTGTCGTATTCCAGCCGGATTTTGATGACCCAAGATACAGTGGCATCAACCCCTACACCCTGGGCTTCAATATCTTCCGGGATATACGCCGGATCTGTGAGAATCCGACAGATGAAGACCGACAGTGGTTCCCGGACCTGGCCGACACTGACTGGCTGGATGCGGTGCACTTCGCCATGCAGAACTTCAAGGATGAAGGCTTCATTCTTCAGTACCTGTCGCCTAAGGTCATGCGGGATATGCGGCTGTTCAGCATCGACGACAATGAAATTAACCCTTACCTTGAGGTGGATGCCATCCATGATGACACAGGCTATCGTCAGCTGAGGGAAAACCTGGCCGCACAATACAACCTGGGGAACCGGGAGCCCAATATCCAGGTCTACAACGTCGATGTCCGTGGTGACCGTTCACTGACCCTTCGTCATTACATGCACAAAGGGAGGCCCCTTGATAAGAACAGCACCAGTGAAATCATCAAACACCTTCACCGCCTGTGGGGCTTTGATGTAAAACTGGAGTGTGTGGACGAAGAAAATATTGTTCAATATGAACATAGACTGCCTAAAGAGAAGCAATCTTCAGAGGCTGTCTGAGAATAACGCCCGCCCGGGCGACACTGTATCAAGGATGGCAGAAATTTAAGGATAAAAATTCCATTTTGTTCGGTGAATAGTGGGTTTATTCACCGGACAAACCGGAATTCTTAATTCCAATGGTTCTATGCTGGCCAGTTCTGCGTTGATCATCCGCCTGCTGATCTCCCTTCAATCGCTCAATGTAAGCATTCAAATGCGCTAAATGACTGCAAGCACCTCCAAAAAAATTTCACCAACCAATGGAACCAAACCAGTGAATGAAAGTCAGAGTTAATGAATTTAAGAGATATCTCTACCTGTTTTACAAATCTTCCAGGCAGATGTGTAAAGATGGATAATTTAGTAGCAAATATGCCGTCAAGGGCGATAGCTGGTTCACGTAAGCCATCACCCAGTCAGGGAGATGATAACTCGTTTCCAAAGCCAGTCGCTGCAAAGAGTACAGTAGCCATACAGGAACAGGAAAGTGGTGCCCTGGCTGCTGCTGCGATGCCGAAACAGACGTCTGATTTTAAAATAACGAAAGTAGATAATATAACAAAGTCTGATTGCACCAGTTTTAAAAACAGGTGCTTCAGGAATCTGCTTCCAGTAATCGATCAGAAAACACTGTTAGAGATCATCAGTGAGTTTAGTGACGATGACCTTAAATTTATTCTGACGCTTGGGCGTTATCAAGACAACAACGAGCACTATTTTAATCAGCTCAAACGGTTCGACTTACCCGATGAATATCATACCAGAGGCCATGAAGAGGGACTCAAAAGATTTAATGCGATGCATAACGCAGAGAGCCCTAAGTTATTTGCCTTGTTCAGAGATACATTGTTGGCAGAGGCTAGAGGTAGCAGCCGATTGGAAGATGAATTTGGATTGTACTTTACCCCGTCGTCCGTCTGGTTGAATCCTGTGGCAGAGAAACTGCGATCATTGAACTGCAAGAGAGGTATCGAAGTGATGGGGGGTAAGGGGTATCTCTCTTACTTTCTGAAAAAGTATGGTTTCAGGATGGTGGTAAGTGACAACCACAGCAATTATCAACACCCGGCTGCTGCTTCACCACCGATAGTTGTCCGGAATGAAAACTCACTCGATACAGTGGTGAAATATCAGCATAGATCCGATTTTCTGGTAATCAGCTGGCCCCCCCTACCGACATATTTGCCAAGGCTTGAAGAATATTTTTCACAAGAACATCTCGATGATTATCAAATACTCAAAGCCTGGGGCATAACCAAGCCTGTACTGTTTATCGGCGAAAGGCCAACGCACACCAACAATGCTACAGGGAGTGCAATTTTTCACGAACACCTGCAAATGTATTTTAATGCCTGCAAAATTCCTGAGTACCAGGGACGATCTATCGGCTCTCTTGACGAAGCAATTATCTTCGTACCCAATGGGAAGAAAATGACCACCGTAGAAGATCTTCAACCAATGATGGAAGAGGCATGTAAGCAGCAATAAGATGTTTAATCCATTCCACTGTGATTTCTTGAGCATTCAGACGGGTCATTTGAACTATTTCCTGTTTTATTAGTCCAAAATCAGAAAGTAACTAAATCTCAAATTTATATGCTTCAAAGCTTGCAATGAATCTTGAGTATACCGGCCATGGAATCCTCCATCACATTGTTCAGTTCGTTTTTTGAAGATATAACCTCACGCGTTTCTGACTACTGCCAGACCGGTTTGACAACAGAAGCGCATAAGGTTTTACCCAGCCGTCACAGGAAACAGAAATGAATAAACTATCTCCAACCAATACTCTACTTCCAGCGGCCGATGTTCCGCCGTCAAAAGAGTCTGAGCCATTCGCCCGTGCTTTTGCTGGTCTCAGGGAGGTTAAACCCAGTGATATTGACAATGAACATTCGGAATGCCCGCCAGAAATCGCAGGTTATTCTCTTCAGAAAAGAACCGTTGACATGTTTTTTGGGGATCGTTTCACACGGCTCAAGGCGATTGCTGACTCTCCTTTCATGGAATTCGCCTTGTTGGCTGATACTTATTCCAACTTACTCGAGCTGATTGAGTCCGGTTGTTTGCACCCAATGTACGATAGTACATTTAAAACCAGAAATGAGATACAAATACCCGACACTAGTTCACTTTCAATATCAGGCGAAAATAATTCCGAGGCTAGCAGTTCTGCAAAAATGATTAATCATTACTATAGTATACATTCAACTACCACCCTGCGGGATGAGGTTCTGAAAAGCGCTACTGAAGTACTTTCCTATCCCCCTGACCAAAACTGGTCAAAGCGTGATGCACACCTAATGACTGGCATAGCACTCACTTCACTGGGACATCTCCATCATCTTCACCCAAATTTCCCCAGCGACAGCGAAACAATCGAACAAAAAATCTCCGAGCTGAACCAATACGTTTCCAGGCTGAAAGCAGCGTATGAATTGGATGACGAAGAAAATATGAACGTTATTTTTGATTGGCCATCAAATCTTCGATCACATCGGTCAGTCCGCGGTTAAAGATATAACCTGACGCTGTTCTGACTGCCACCAGCCCCCATGAAGTCTGAGAGAGCAGGAGAGCATAAAGCTTCACCTCGACAGCATCCCAAGTCTTAACTCAGTCAAAGAGGAAAGCAGGAATGATTAACCTACCGCAAACCAGTACTACCGCTCTTGCAGAATATGTCCCACAATCAAGGGATGAACAAGTCGGCCAGGCTGGTGACAAGGAGGTTAAACCCAGTACTACTGGTAATGAATGTTCTAAATGCCCGTCAGAAAGCACAGGCCCTTCCCTTCAGGAAAGAGCCGTCGCTTTGCCTGTTGGGAATCAGGACACGCAACCTGGCAAGAAGAATGCTGCCTCTGCGTTGGTGGCTCCCTGGCTTGCAAGTGATACTGATCAGCTCTTGAACAATCTGGAGGAGGTGATGCAAGCAGCTAATAACCTGCTTTCCACCCCCATCGACCAGAACTTGTCAGAATTCAATGCATTATCGATGAGAGGCAGAGCATACTTGACAATGGGAGAGCTCATGATGATAAACAACACATTCTCTACTCTCTCCGGATCCGCCAGCCATAACAAAAGCGAAACAATTGATCAAAAAATCTCCGAGCTGCAACAATTCGATAAAAAGCTGGAATTCAGTACACAAATAGTTTGACTTAAGTACATGGATAAATGCCTCGTTCCCACACCCCCAGTGGGAATGCATAACGGAACCCGTTGTAATCTCTAATCGTTCATACCCTTTATCCCTGTCAGGTGATTTCTCGAGCTCGATCCACTACAGATGATTATTTTGTCACATGAAAGTCATATCTGCATCTCGATGCGGTTCTTGTCTGGATATTTTGGTACCGGGAGGTGGTAAATGCTGCACTGTCCTCATTAAATAAGGCTTTCCTTTCAAGAACCTCTTCGACTCATAAAGTCCTGTGTAACATGAGAAGTTCCCAGCTCTCCAGCCTGTGTAACATGAGAAGTTCCCAGCTCTCCATCTTGTTGTAGCAGCAGTTTGTTGACTATCACTGACTGAAGTAGTCATCAAAGCTTCAGCTTTGTCCGGGTTTTCGTTAGTTAATGATTTAATATCATTGCAAACCCCAAAACACTTTTTTACTTCGCCCAACTGGTTACTCTGATTTCGACACTCCGTTATCTGACCATCCCCCCACTGCCCCCCCAACAATTGTTCCATGTGACCACTCAAATACGCTAACTTTGTTTCGGTCTGAGGCGAAAGGGCATCATAAGAGGACGGTGAAGCTACCGGCGTTGCCGCTGGATCAGCCGTCGCAAAAGACGATGACGGCAGTGTAGCAAACTGATAAGCCGAATCGGGTTGACCGACAGGGAGCCCACTGAATCCTGGCCAGCTATCGTCTTCTGGCACAATATTATTGCCATCACCTGCCTGGGATGCCTCTTTAGTCCCGGTGAACGCCTCTTCGGCAAAATGGCCGTTGACTTCATCAAGCAACTGGTGCACTCCTGACTGGAGCCTGAGGATCAAGCCAGTAACGTTCTTGACCTTTTGCTCCTGGCTGCATCCCTGGCTGTCATCCACCGGTAGAGCGCAGGCACCAGAATCTTTTTCCGGGTTACTCAAATTGAAGGATTTCGTACCTTGCTGATGCTCCGCCCTTGTGCACATACGCTCTGCGATACTCTCAACCGCCTCATGGTCCTTGCCCCGCAGGAAACTGTCAATCTCGCTTAAACTGATCACCCAGCGATCAAACTTTACCGGGGCTGCGCTGGCGCTTTCTCCCTCTTGACCGCCATGACATTGAGGTTGGGTCACAGCTGTGCTTTGGGCAGGAATTGATGGCATATTCATAGCCAGTTATCCCCTCGACTCTAAGGTTCAACATTAGAGTTCAGAGTTTTGCCACAAGATAAAGTTCAAACATTGGATTAGACGATTTAATTATTTACAAACGATGGTGATAGCCGCTTTTCTCCCTCAGCAATGCTGTCAACGCTTGCATTAACTGCTTTACGCTTTGGTTATGCCCGCCCAGAACAGCACTCAAGAGCGGGAAGGCCTTAATCAGCTGATCCACGATGACCCAGTGGACGTTATCAACAGCTGCGGTCAGTGGCGTTCTTTTGAATGTGACGACCGCACTTATCATTGCTTCGAACATTGCTTCGAATGTCCAGGATATTCAGCAATTCCGTCACAACAACCCGTTGGTCGCTCTGAGCAGCCACGTGGAGGGCTGTTTCCCCGCCTTTGTTGGAGAGAGTCATTACCATCGTGACTGCCCGGCATCGTTTGTATCTCTTGTTTCTCCCTCTGTGAAGCCTGCCTTTGGGAAGGCTCTGGTCAAAAGCCTTTCGATTTGCAAATGCCCGCGAGAGCGAGCTTGCGAGACAGGTGTTTGCCCAAACAGATCGGCAGCGTTTACCAGGGCAGCGATTGCCCTTGGCCTTTCTTTTTTGCCAGTCTGTGCAAGGCAGTCAGTAACTGGGTAACGATCTTGGCGTTGCCAAAAGCAGCAGCCATATAAAGTGGTGTTCTGCCAAATCTGTCTGCTGCACTCAGCACGGTCATGGTAGCCTCAGCCTTTTTTCTCCGCCAGTCCATTCAAGGCATTCAGGAACAAGGCTACCACTTTTTCGTGCCCGGATTGTGCAGCCCGGCAGAGCAGAGTTTTACCGTCCTGGTCGGCTACATTCAGAACCAGCTTGATGGCCTTAGACTTTGTAGGCTCCTGCAGTGTATTCAGGGTACCCAGTACCTCATCCAGAACCTTGGTTTGCCCGCTCCATGGAGGAGCGTTTAGAAGCGTAATTTTCATTCCCTTGCTAGCAATCAACCACCACAGACACTTGTCATGGCCGTTTCTGGCTGCGCATTTTAGGGGTGTCCAGCCATCGTTATCCTTTTCATTGACCAGGCTAAATTCAGGATTGCATACAACCAGATCGTTTTTCCCGGTTCTCTTCCTGATCATGTTGATAGATCTGTTTGTTCAGAACTTCGATCCGCGTAAGCATATGTTCAATATGCCTGTTAAGCATCAGATGCTCATTTTCATAGGCTGGTATACCAACGAATTTTATGATCAGTACTTTTGCTGCTTCTGATGACTGAAGATAGAAATCCCTAAGCTCCATCATTTTACCCAAGTGTTGCTCTCTAAAAAGGTCTAAGTTGGAGCATTGCAGAAACTGTTCATCCAGATATTTAGACTTGCGAAAATATTCTTTCCAGTAATCACCAAACTCTTTTTCAAGAGGATCTATCTTATTCTTAACTTCACTGTTTGTAGCTGTTTGTTGACTATCACTGATATTACCCTTGCAGGGTTGTAGTTTTTCTTTCAATTCATTGAACTGAGAATGAAGCTCAGCCAGCTCTAATTTTGCTTGCTCAAACCGAGCCCCCATTGCGTCCAATACTCGTTTTTCACTATTGTCGCGTCCAATGGACTGTATATCCTTGCTGCTCCCTATGTTGACGACCTCTTCCAGCTTATCCAAACGGTGATGAAAATCCTTTACCTGTAGCTCCTCAAATTGCTTCCTGACCTCCCTGAATTTTCCAGATAAATGTTTAAGCCCCAACGTATCTAAACTGTTCAGCTCTCCCTTGATCCACTGCATCTGATTTCGACACTCTGTTATCTGACCATCCCCCCACTGCCCCCCCATCAATCGTTCCATCTGAGCACTCAAATACGCTAACTTTGTTTCAGCCTCATGCGAAAGGGCATCATAAGAGGTCGTTGGAGCTACCGGCGTTGCCGCTGGATCAGCCGTCGCAAAAGACGATGAAGGCAGTGTAGCAGACTGATAAGCCGAATCTGGTTGACCGGCAGGGAGCCCACTGAAGCCCATTGAGCCACTGTCTTCTGCCACGATATTGCCATCACCCGGGGATGCCTCTTTAGTCCCGGTGAACAGCTCTTCGGCAAAATGGCCGTTGACTTCATCAAGCAACTGGTACACTCCTGACTGGAGCCTGAGGATCAAGCCAGTAACGTTCTTGACCTTTTGCTCCTGGCTGCATCCCTGGCTGTCATCCACCGGTAGAGCGCAGGCACCAGAATCTTTTTCCGGGTTACTCAAATTGAAGGATTTCGTACCTTGTTGGTGCTCCGCCCTTATGCACATACGCTCTGCGATACGCTCAACCGCCTCATGGTCCTTGCCCCGCAGGAAACTGTCAATCTCGCTTAAACTGATCATCCAGCGATCAAACTTTACCGGGGCGGCGCTGGCGCTTTCGCGCCTATGATCGCCATGAAATTGGGATTGGGCCGCAGCTGTGCTCTGGGCAGGAATTGATGGCAAATTAATAGCAAGCCCCCCCTCGACTCTAAGGTTCAATGATTAGAGTTTTGCCACAAGACAAAGTTCAAACTTGGTTTCAGGTAATTAGTTCCGGGCGATGGGGATAGGTTATAGGTGCCAACCATCTTTTAAACGACATTTGTTATGTAATACTGAATAACTTCCTTATCCCAGAATGCCAGCCGGGAAGGTAGGGAACTCCCTGAGCACAAGGCCATGTTGTGGATGTATGGCAAGTATCGCGCCGGGCGATATCGTACTCTGATTTGCAGGGCAAAATTCCTCAATGGGGGAGATGTTCGGGTTGTCTGGAGCCGTTTTGAGAATGATAAGGGGCTGACTGAAAAAAGAATCTTTATCTCAACCAATACAGAGCACGAAGGGCTTGATGTACTTCGGGGTTATGCAAAGCGGTGGCCAGTTGAGTTGAGCCTATGTTTCAACAACTCAAACATGCATTTGGCTGTTGTCATCTGTGGCAGCAAACATTGAGAACACTTCTGCGCTGGATGCACTTGAAAATGGCAGGCTATGCATTTTACAGCTGTTGAACGTAGCCCGATGGTGGTCAGGCTCCATAGTCTTCAAGAACTTTCTTGCAATCTGTTAGGTCATACCGGTTAGCCAAGTCGAGAGCCGTTTGGCCTCTGTTATTATTCTCTCTGGCCAGGAAGGGGGCTTTGGTCAGCAATGTCCGGATGGCCTGTGCCTGTGTTCGGCGATAATTAACAGCTGTGTGGAGAGCCGTCTGGCCATCTTTACCCTTCTCTTTGGCCAGGGAGGGGTCCATCTCCAGCAATTTGTTGATGGCCTCTGTTTGGCCAAAGAGAGCAGCTCCGTGGAGAGCCGTTTCGCCAGCGTTATTCTTCTCTTTGGCCAGTGAGCAATCAAAGTCCAGCAATGTCTGGATGGCCCCTGTCTTGCCATTATTAGCAGCTAAGCGGAGAGCCGTTGAGCCAAAGTTATTCTTCTCTTTGGCCAGTAAGGGGTCAACCTTCAGTAATTTAATGATCAACGATGTGTTGCCCCTGCAGGCAGCATCGTGAAAATCCCGAAGGCGCTTGGATCGGACACTGTTCGACAATACCTTGGCCTTGACGGTGTCTGTGTGGCCTTGACTGTTTACAGCAGCACTGGCTTGTTGACTATCCAAACGATGATGAAAATCCTTTAACTTAAGCTCCTCAAACTGCTTACTGGCCTCTTTGAATTTTCCGGGAAGAAAATGTTTAAGCCCTAACGATTCTAAATTGTTCAGCTCTCCCTTGATCCACTGCATCTGATTTCGACACTCTGTTATCTGATCATCCCCCCACGGATCCGCCATCAATCGATCCATATGAGCACTCAAATGGGCTAACTTTGTTCCAATCTCAGCTGAAAGGGCATCATAAGAGGGCGGTGGAGCTGATGGCGTTGGTGCTGGATCAGCCATCGCAAAAGACGATGACGGCAGTTCAACAGGCTGATAAGCCAGGTCGGGTTGCCTGGCAGGAAGGCCACTGAATTCTGGCAAGCCATGGTCTTCAATTTTGTTACCATCACCTGCATGGGAGGCCTCTTTAGTCCCGGTGAACGGCTCTTCGGCAAAATGGCCGTTGACTTCATCAAGCAACTGGTGCACTCCTGACTGGAGCCTGAGGATCAAGCCAGTAACGCTCTTGACCTTTTGCTTCTGGCTGTATCCCTGGCTGTCATCCACCGGTAGAGCGCAGGCACCAGAATCTTTTTCCGGGTTACTCAAATTGAAGGATTTCGTACCTTTCTGGTGCTCCGCCCTTGTGCACATACGCTCTGCGATTCTCTCAACCGCCTCATGGTCCTTGCCCCGCAGGAAACTGTCAATCTCGCTTAAACTGATCATCCAGCGATCAAATTTTACCGGTGCTACGTTGGCGCTTTCTCCCTCTTGATCGCCATGGCATTGAGGTTGGGTCACAGTTGTGCTTTGGGCAGAAATTGATGGCATATTCATAGCCAGTTATCCCCTCGACTCTATGGTTCAACATTAGAGTTCAGAGTTTTGCCACAAGATAAAGTTCAAACATTGGATTAGACCATTTAATTATTTCGTGACAATTTCTTACCAAAGGCCATGGTTTTGATGTTATATACGACGGCTGCTTTTTGTTTCCAGAGTCGTATGATTAATACAGAACTGGTGCCGTAACGCCACCCGGATTTTTCGTTTAATTGTTTCAGGCTCCGCGCCATTCAAGAGGATACGGCCTTCAAAGAAGATCTTTTTGTCATCCAGCTGCCAGACGTGCATGCACCCTACTCTTTTTACCCCCTCAATGCTTTCCAGGGCCGCCCTGATCTGTTCAATATCGATGCCGCCCGGAACCCCCTGCATAAGAATAATAATGCAGCGCCTCAACAGAATCGCGCCATTAAAGATCACGTAGACTGATATCCCGATGGTGGCTATCACATCAAAAATATAGAGCTGGTAGTTGATGATCAGCACACCCGCTACGATGACTACCAGAGAAGCAACCGCATCGGAAGCACTGTGAATAAAGACCGCATTGATATTGATATCGCTTCTGGCTCCAGCCTTGAAAGTCAGCAGCGATGTGGTGATGTTAACCAGAAGGGCAACACCGGCAACCGACAGCACAATCCAGCCATCAACTTCCCTGGGGTAAAAAAACTTACCTGTGGCCTCACAGATCAGATACCCCCCCACCACCAGTAAAAATACACTGTTTATTAAAGCCCCGAGAATATCTGCCCTTTTGTATCCGTAGGTCATGTGTTTATCTGCTGACTTGCAACCTATTCGCCTGGCAATGACAGCAACCAGAATTGCACCGGCATCACCCAGGTTATGCAGCGAGTCTGCGATCAGGGAGAGGCTTCCGGCAACGCTTCCCCCAACGACCTGAACACCACTCAGGAAAAGCTTGATAAGCAGGGCAAGGATCAGCTTTCCATCACCAACGGAATCATAATCATTATGCTGGTCCATGGAGGTTTACTCACCATATCCAGAGGCTTTAATTGTAGCCTTTTGTGCTGATACAGCTGAAAATAACCACAGCCTCCTCTCTATAAAAAGTCACCTGTCGTACCTTATTGACCAGTGTGTGCGAGCACAGACGTTGCTCCATGCACAACACCCCACCAATAAAAAACTGAAAAAGCCCGATATATCAGCAGATAAAGCCTGAACAGGGCTATTAAAAGCACAATTTATGATGTTATATTGTAAGTTCCCTTTTCTGGAAATCTGTGGTTCAGTTCCATTTATCGAGATGGATTTCAACATAGGTAAAGGGAACAAAGTGGCAAGGACGACACTTTTTATGAATAACCATAAAAAAATGCCAAAAAATAAAACAACAAGGGTTGCAGTTTCCCAGCAGTTCCTTCAATGTAATATTTAAGGATTCAAGCTGTATGGAAGCGACCAAGAAGGAAATGGAAGCTATGCTGGTAGGTACAGTCAAGTGGTTTAATAACCCCAAAGGGTATGGATTTATCCAGGCGCAGGAAGCGACAGAGAATCAGGATGTTCTCATTCATTACTCTGTCATTGATATGGACGGCTTTAAAACACTGAAAGCAGGCCAGGTTGTCAGCTTTGAGATTGGCCATGGTCCCAAAGGTCTTATCGCCACGAAAGTCGTACCCGACAACGGTAATGGCACTGAAAGCACTCAGAGTGCTACTCAGGAAGAGTCATTCCCGGTTTAAACTGGTGCCAGGCCACCCGAATACTCTTTTGCCAGATAGCCTTGTGTCACTCTCCACAGTGCTACACATTGTGGAGAAACACCTATTATGACAAAAGAATATTTGTTGCTATTATTTCCAGTCACTCTTTTATAAAAAGAATGTCTGGATGATCAGGACTGCTCTTTTCCGGTTACTCATGCCGGTTAAAAACCACAAGTGCACTTTCTGCATCGCCAATGATTAGTCATACAGGTCTTCTCGTTCTCCAATACGTTTTCATGGGGTGGCCATTGTTGACGCTTTTGAAAGAGCCACGTTTTTATCAATCATTGACTCATAAATTCAAGACAAGGTAGTGCAGTGCTGCTGGACAGTTTTTCCCTCGTTGTTTCAGGCTCTTTGGTAGTATTTATTGCAGCGATTGCCTGGTTTCTATGGCTGACTTTCAGCCCTTTCAAAGCCAAACCCAACACCCCTCTTTTCGACCAGGATAAGCGTGCTTTTTTCGGTCAGCTGGATATTGCCGTTCGCAGTCACTTAATGGTTTTGCCTTCTTTGCCCGTTGGTGACGTTCTTGCAGCTGGCAGGTTCAGCCGGACCGCCATGGCACTGAATATCAAAAAAAACCGTCGATTTGACTTTGTGCTCTATCACCGCAAAAAGATGGAAATCTGTTGTGTGATCAACCTGATCCCCTACAACACAAAGTCCAACTCAAAAGAGTTCAAGCTATTACGCCAGCTCTGTGCAGCGGCAGAACTGCCATTGCTGGAATATGATATGAAGCCCTGGCGGGATGTTACCGAATTGCGACGTACCGTTCTCGCCACCTGCGGATTTACCGAGGAAGGCACTCCTGATTACGAGCTCCCCACCCCAAGGGAAGCTATTGCCGAAGTCGAGACCATTGTTGATCCACAATGCCCCAAATGCCACAGCCCCATGCGACTGCGAACACTTAAAAAAGGCCCTCAGGCAGGCCTGGAGTGCTGGGTATGCAGCACCTACCCAAGCTGCAAAGGTGCCAGAATGGTTCACTCGTGATCAACAGAACTGGCTACCAGATGTAGCCAGTTCCTTGAATCCAGATCAGGAGCACTTAAGGATCACGGTGGCCAAAGGCGGCAATGTCAGAGAAAGACTGTATGGCAAATGATGCATCGGGATTTCCTCAGTTTCAAGCAGCTCGCCGACTGAAACACCGCTGCCGCCAAAGCAGGTATTATCGGTGTTCAAAATTTCACAATAGCGACCAACCTCTGGAACACCAACGCGATAGCTGTCACGAACAACCGGCGTCAGGTTACAGATAACCTGTACTGAGTTCCCTTCATTATCATAGCGACGAAACACCAGCACACTCTGGCTCCTGTCATCCCCGGTGGTCCAGGCAAAACCTTCTGCCTTGAGATCCTGCTCAAACATCGCAGGCTCTGAGCCATGCAGCTGGTTAAGGGTTTTAACCAGCTTCTGAACCCCCACACTGAAACCCTCTGGATTGTCCAGCAAGCCCCAGTCCAGCTCAGCATTCTGATTCCACTCGTTATGGGTGCCCAGTTCAGTGCCCATAAAGAGCAGCTTTTTACCGGGATGCGCATACATAAATGCCAGGTAAGCCCTCAGGTTGGCAAAACGCTGCCAATCATCACCAGGCATACGGGTCAGAATAGTGCCCTTCCCATGAACGACTTCATCGTGGGACAGGGGTAGAACAAAATTTTCACTCCAGGCATAAACCGTACTGAACGTCATCTGCCCATGATGGTGCTGGCGATAGACAGGATCGAGTTTCATATACTCAAGCGTGTCATTCATCCATCCCATGTTCCATTTGAAGTCAAACCCAAGCCCACCGTCTGCAACCGCTTTGGAAACACCTGGCCAGCTGGTTGATTCCTCCGCAATAGTCATCACATCCGGGAATGCAGCGTGTACCTTCTCATTAAACTTCTTCAGGAAAGCCACGGCTTCAAGATTCTCATTACCACCATGAATATTGACCTCCCACTCACCTTGACCTCGTGAGTAATCCAGGTAGAGCATGGAGGCAACCGCGTCGACACGAAGGCCATCAATATGAAATTCATCCAGCCAGTAAAGGGCATTACTGATCAGAAAGTCCTGAACCCAGGGCTTGCCAAAATCATAAATACAGGTTTGCCAGTCAGGGTGCCAGCCACGACGAGGATCCGGATGCTCATAAAGTGAAGAGCCGTCAAACCTGGCCAGCCCATGCTCATCATTGGGAAAGTGCGCAGGCACCCAATCCAGAATGACACCAAGACCTTTCTGGTGACACTGATCAACAAAATAGCGGAAATCATCCGGCGAACCATAACGGCTACTGGACGCATAAAGACCAACCGGCTGATAACCCCAGGAATCAAACAGCGGATGCTCCGACACAGGCAGCAACTCAACATGCGTAAAGCCCATATCCATCACATAAGGAATCAGCTCATCGGCCAGTTCACGAAAGTTCAGGAAGTCACCGTTCTCTTTTCTTTTCCATGAGCCCGCATGGACTTCGTAGATAGAGAAGGGCTGCTCTTTATCTGCCTTGTCTTTTCTTTTACCCATCCACAGCTGGTCTTGCCAGGCATAGCTATCGACGCCCTGTACGACAGAAGCCAGTCCGGGCCACTGCTCAATATGGCGGGCGAACGGATCGGTTTTCTGTGGCAGCGAATTGCCGTGATAATCACGGATAGCGTATTTATACTGATCGCCAGCCTGAACGCCGGGCACAAACAGTCGCCAGATGCCATCATCCGCACTGGCCATTGGATGGAGCCGGTCATCCCAGCCATTAAAGCTTCCCACAATACTCACTGACCGGGCATAAGGCGCGTAAACCTTAAACAACACACCCTGTATATTCAGTTTGCTGTTGATCTTATGGGAGACCACCTGTGCCCCGAGGTGTCGATAGAGGCCATCCGACTCAATATCTGACTGGGCAAGAATATATTCCCCAAAACAGTATGGGTCATAAACCACAAAGCGGTGGCCATTTGCCCAATGGATCGCCAACTGATAAAGAAACGGCTTTTTTCTTCTGGACAGATGCAGCTCAAAGACACCAGCCTCATTGCGGCTCATTTCGCCAAGCAGCTTGCCGGTGTGGTGATCAAACACCTCGACCATGGTTGCATCCGGACGCCATACGCGAATGACCAGACCTTTTCCTTGCGGATGAGGATGCAACCCCAGCTGATCAAAAGGAGTTGCACACTGACTGTTAGCCAGATCCGCCACCACAGGCTTTATGGCAGCCTTTGGCGTTGATGATGTTTTGGAAGATACAGCGATATTCATAGTGTTGCTTTATTTCAGTGCAAAAATTGCCTGTCGACAAAACCAGACGGACTCCCGGGAAGACAGGGAAAACTTGTGTCTGGAAGACTGAGCACCTCAGCCTTCCGCCTTTCCTTCAAGATAAGCCACTCCGGGGCTTGTCGCTAGGAGGCTGACCGATAAACCTCAAGGTAATCCAGGGCAGACTGCTCCCAGGTAAATGACTCATTCATGGCATTAACCACCAATCGACTCATCAGTTGCCCATCCTGATAAACGACATTGGTCTGATTAAGACAATGCAACAGGGCATCACTATCAGCCGAATCAAACATAAACCCGGTTGCCTCCCCGCCAGCTGAATTATAGCCTTTAACGGTGTCCACCAGCCCACCAACCGCCCGAACAATGGGCAGGGTACCGTACTTCATGCTGTACATCTGGTTAAGGCCGCAGGGCTCAAACAATGAAGGCATCAGGAAGAAATCAGAGCCTGCTTCAATCAGATGCGCCAGACGGTTGTCATAAGCCTTAACAAAGCGACACTTGTCGGGGAAGGCACTGACCAACCGGCTCAGCTCAGCGGCAATAGTCCGCTCACCTGCCCCCTGGAGTACAACCTGAACATCATCCTGCAAAAACTGCCACAGGGCTGGTATCAGATAAGTAAAACCTTTCTGCCCGGCAAGACGACTGACCAGCCCATACAGAGGTTTATCGGTGCTCACCGGTAACTGCAGTTGTTCCTGCAAAGCCTGCTTACAGACCGCCTTGCCAGAAAGATCATGCAGGGAGTAATTGGCTGGCAGCAAAGCGTCTGTTCCAGGGTTCCACTGTTGATAATCACAGCCATTAAGAATACCGGAAAAATCCTGTTTTCTTCGCCCGATGATATAGGCAAGGCCATGAGATCCAAGATCTGTCTGGAGCTCTTCAGCATACCTTGGACTCACGGTAGTAATTTTATCAGCAAAGGCAATACCGCCCTTGAGCAGATTAATATGCCCATGGTCTTCAAAAAAATCCGGGGTATACCAGTGGTGATCGATCCCCAACACGTCCAGTAAAGCACGGTCAGTATGCTGTTGATAGGCACCATTGTGAATGGTCAGGACAGTCCGTGTATCAGCAAAGAAAGCATTGCCAGACTCATGGGTTTTCAGGTAGTAAGGCAGAAGTGCTGACTGCCAGTCATGGCCATGAATAATATCCGGCTTAAAGCTTAAAATCCGGCAGACCTGAAGTGCCGCTTTACAAAAAAAAGCAAATCGCTCAGTGTTATCACCAAAACCTTCACCCTCATGGGTGTAGAGACCACTGCGGTCAAAGTAATGGTTATGCTCAATCAGGTAAACAGGGACACCTTCAAACGTTCCCTGTCTTATGGCAAAACCCATTTTTCCCTGTGAGCCGAGACAAACTTCTCCAGCTCCGGCAACATCCGTTGTCAACGCTTCCAGAGCCTGACGGTAGGCGGGCATAATCACCCGGACATCATTTCCGAGCTTGCGCATCCAGGGCCCGAGAGCGCCGGCCACATCGGCCAGCCCTCCGGTTTTGACAATACCTGCCAGCTCTGATACCGCAAAAAGTATGTTTAAATCAGAACCCAACTTTTGCTCCTCTGGGAATAACCACCAGACCAGAATCAGTGACCTTGAAGCGTTTAAGATCCTCTTCACGATCAACACCGATGCGGGTTCCCGGTGCAATTTCTACACGCTTATCCACAATAACCCGGTTCAATACGACATCTTCACCGATGGTGACATTGGGAAGAATAACCGATTCAGATATGTGAGTATTGTCGCCAATTTTGACGTTGTAACCCACCACACTGCGATGCATATAAATGTCATAGAATACGCAACCCACACCCACCATGGAGTTGTTGATCTGACCTTTACGCTCTTCACGATCAAAAGCAATCAGGGCCGGTGGATAGGGTGGAATATAGGTACGAATCGGCCAGCCCTGATTATGCAGGTCGATGGGCGGTTCACTGGTCAGCAGATCCATATTCGCTTCCCAGAATGAATCAATGGTACCTACATCGCGCCAGTAGCCGTTATTTTTGCCCCCGGGAACTGTATTTCCGGAGAAGTCATACACCATGACTTTTGCCCGTGGGTAAAGGGATGGAATGATGTTTTTGCCAAAATCGTGGTCAGACCCTTCATTGGCGTGATCATCCAGCAGCTCTTGCACCAGACACTCTTTGGTGAATACATAATTCCCCATTGAAGCCAGCACAAAGTCCGGATTGCCGGGAATGGTCTTCACATCATCCTTTGGCTTTTCGGCAAAACCGATCATACGACCATCTTCATCAACCTCGATTATACCGAAGTGATGGGCCTGATTAACCGGTACGGGAATCGCCGCAACGGTCAAGTCAGCACTGTGTTGCTGGTGATACTGAACCATATCCCGCACATCCATGGTGTAGATATGATCACCACCAAAGACACAAACCAGATCGGGGTTGTGCGACTCAATGTGATTCAGGTTTTGATACACCGCATCCGCGGTGCCCTGATACCAGTCACTGCCGGTATTCATCTGGGCTGGCAGCGTATCAATAAACTTATCCGCCAGACCGGCAATACGCCAGCAACGTTGCAGGTGTTTGCTCAGTGAGTGCGACTTGAACTGAGTAATCAGATAAATCTTGTGAAGATCGGAATTCACAAAATTACTCAGCACAAAGTCGATGATTCGATATTGTCCGCCAAAAGGAACCGCTGGCTTTGCTCTTATGCTCGTGAGTGGAGCAAGCCTGGACCCTACCCCTCCGGCCAGGATCATGGAAAGGACTGAAGCCATGGTCGATTTTCCTGTTTTATGCATTACGATCTGAAAGTATTAAGGTCAATCCCTGACCCATTCCGGGCCATTGCAAGCAATCCCCCGAAAGAATCCCCCTCCTGCCGAAAGCCAGCCCCCCCTATTGCCAGCCTCAGACAAAGCATTCCGATGTCAGGCTGATTCAGCTCACCTCAAACACCATTTGCCTTAAAGACTTCGGCGATAATCTCCTGAGCTTCACTCTGCAGATGGGAAAGGTGCTCTTTCCCTTCAAAGCTTTCAGCATAAATCTTATAAACGGCTTCGGTTCCGGAAGGTCTGGCTGCAAACCAGCCCCGCTCGGTAACCACTTTCAGACCGCCAATGGCGGCACCATTGCCAGGTGCGTGGGTTAAACGGGCAATGATAGGATCACCCGCCAGTTTTTCTGCTTTAACCTGTTCTGGACTCAATGCAGCAAGCACTTTCTTCTGGGCATCATTGGCTACAGCATCGAGCCGCTGATAAACCGGAGCACCGTATTTCCGGGTAAGCTCCTGATAATGTTCGCCAGGGTCACGCCCGGTAACGGCGGTAATTTCTGCCGCCAGCAGCGCCATGATGAAACCATCCTTATCGGTACACCAGGTATTACTATCCCGGCGCAGGAAACAGGCTCCGGCACTCTCTTCGCCGCCAAATGCCATAGTGCCTGCTGAGAGACCATCAACAAACCACTTAAACCCGACCGGAACTTCAGTCACGGTACGACCCAGACCATTGGCGACACGATCAATCATGGCACTGGAAACCAGCGTCTTGCCGATCGTCGCCTCTGGTGACCATTGCGGACGGTGGGTATAGAGATACTGGATGGCGACAGCCAGATAGTGGTTTGGATTCAGCAATCCATGACCACGGGTCACAATACCGTGGCGATCAAAGTCCGGGTCATTCCCGAAAGCAATAGCAAAGTCATCTTTGAGGTTGATCAGTCCGGCCATGGCGGAGGAGGATGAACAGTCCATACGGATCCGGCCATCCTTATCAAGGTGCATAAACGAAAAGGTCGGATCAATTTTCTTGCTGACCAGCGTCAGGTCAAGACCATAACGATCCGCAACAGGTGCCCAATAGTGCAAACCTGAACCGCCCAGAGGATCAACACCAATGCTCAGTTTAGCGTTGGCAATGGCCGCCATATCCAGCACATTTTCCAGGTCATTCACATAAGGCGTAACGAAGTCATACTTGTGAACCTTGCCGGATCTTAGCGCCTGTTCAAAAGAGATTCTTTTAACGCCAGACAGGTTTTCACCGATCAGCTCATTGGCCCGTTTTTCCACCCAGCCGGTAATATCACTACCTGCCGGGCCACCATGGGGCGGGTTATATTTAAAACCGCCATCTTCCGGTGGATTGTGGGAAGGGGTGATGACCACCCCGTCCGCCAGCTTAGAGCCATCAGCCGATAAAGAGCGCCTGCGATTATAGGAAACGATGGCATGGGAAATAACCGGCGTTGGCGTATAGCCACGCTCCTGATCGATCATGACATCCAGGCCATTGGCAACAAACACTTCCACAGCACTGATTAACGCCGACTCAGAAAGCGCATGGGTATCCATGCCAACAAAAACAGGGCCTTCTATTCCCTGCGCACGACGATATTCACAGATTGCCTGACTGATCGCCAGAATATGGGCTTCATTGAACGAACCATTGGCAGACGTGCCACGATGACCCGATGTGCCAAAAGCGACACGCTGACTGCTTTCTGCCTGATCGGGCCGTATCGTGTAATAGTCACTGACCAGTCGGGGAATATTAACCAGAAGATCATCGGTTGCGGGTTGGCCTGCGAGGGGGTGCATGGCGGTTCCTCATTAGTAAAAATGGCAGAGAATGCCCTGGCTGGCCGACAGCAAATACAACCAATATTTGCTAACCATGAAAATACAAGGCAACTGCCTTATTTACTTTCAGAAGCTAACAGAGAAAACCGCCCGCCAACACAAAAATAAAGTAGAGCATCAGTCTGTGAGTAAGTGATTATGCTCACGATACCGACTATTCTACAGGGATGCATTGCCGTTAATCACTAACTTACCCCAACCCCGTTATTATGAAATAATGAAAGGTTTTCAGACCAATTCTTTCACCACCACAACACTGTGCCCCGGCACCTCGTACCACCCCTGATTCAAAATCACCTCTTCCCGGAAAGCTTCTCCATTATCCAGATCCGTGGATAAAACTCTTTGCCAGCGAACGGCATTGCCACTATCAGGCAAGTTAAAGCGCCGGGTTTCAGCCTCATTATTGACCAATAGCACCAGGCTGGACTGGCTATCCACAGGGCAGCGATAGCGCATCTCCAGTGCACGACCACGCTCATCAGGCAGCATTGCTGCGGTCAGAGGTACGCCTTCAGTATTAAACCATTCAAGCTCAGCGCTGTGCCACTGCCTGTCATCTGTCTGATAACGAATGCCCAGCAATGGCTCTGACTTGCGTAGATGAATAAGCATTGAGGTGAACTGTTGCAGCTCGGCACCATCAGGATTCTCATCACTATTGCCGTTTCCAGCCAACCACGACCAGTCAACCCAGCCAATGGGATTATCCTGACAGTAAACATTATTATTGCCATGCTGACTGTTACCAAACTCATCACCCGCCATCAGCATAGGGATACTGCGGGAAAACATCAGCGTCGCCAGCAGGTTTTTTCGTACACGCAGCCGCAGCTGTTGAATAGCAGGGTCACTGGACGCCCCTTCAACGCCATAATTCCAGGAGAGATTATGTTGGTCACCGTCCCGGTTGCCCTCACCATTAGCGAGGTTGTGCCGGTGCTCAAACGACACCAGGTCGCGCAGGGTAAAACCATCATGACCGCAGATATAGTTAACACTTCCAGCCGGTCTGCCTGGCCCGAAAATATCTCTGGAGCCGGTCAGACGCCAGGCGATATCCACCACCTGGTCTTTGTCACCACGCCAGAATGATCGTATACCACCGCGATAACGGTCATTCCACTCATGCCAGTCCCTTGGGAAACCTCTCAGGCGATAACCTTCAGGCCCCAGGTCCCAGGGTTCTGCAATCATCTGCCGGGTCGAAAGAATCGGATCCTGAAATACGGTCTGAAAGAATGCGCTGTGAGCATCAAACTTCCGATGTCGTCTGGCCATGGTCGGTGCCAGATCAAAACGGAAACCATCGATCTGATAGTGCTCAGCCCAATACCTGAGGCTATCCATCACCAGTTTGATGGTTTGTGGGCTGTCAAAATTCAGCGTATTCCCACAACCACTGTAGTTGGTAGACACCAGATGACCACCATGGTGATCCAGCAAATAGTAATCTTTCTCAGCCAACCCTCGCAGGCTCAGGCATGGACCATCCGATCCCGCTTCACAGGTATGGTTGTAAACAACATCCATCACTACCCGGATACCGGCACGATGCAATTCACGAACCATTGTCTTCAGTTCATCCACCGGATCATCCATAGCATATGACGGCTCAGGTGCCATAAAGCAGAGCGGGTTATAGCCCCAGTAGTTTTTCAGCCCCAGCTTCCGCAATCTTGGCTCACTGAGAAAACTGGTCACCGGCAACAGCTCAACCGTATTGATGCCCAGCCCCTTCAGATAATCAATAACGACAGGATGACACATCCCCAGATAAGTCCCCCGCAGAGCTTCGGGAATATTGGGGTGCTGACGGGTAAAGCCCCTGACATGGCTCTCATAAATAATACTGTCTTCATGGGGGAGTTCAGGCCTGGTAACAGATTGCCAGTCAAACTGATCGGTCCGAACTACCGATTTGGGCAGCAAATGGCCGTTGTCCTGATCATTGAACGACCACTGACTTCTTTCCTTGCCGGAGTAATCATAGACGGCAGGCTGCCAGTTAATCCCCCCTTTAACTTCACGGGCATAAGGATCCAGCAGCAGTTGATGAATATTGAAGCGCAACCCCACATCAGGTGCCCAGCGGCCATCGGCGCGATAGCCATAGACCTGACCTTCCTGCACCCCTTTAACCAATACATGCCAGATGCCCTTTTCAGGGCCATACATGGGAATGCGCTGCTCCACCCCGGCGCTGTCAAACAGACACAGCATCATGGCTGACGCTTCTGGTGCATACACCGCAAAGTTCACCCCCACCGCTGAGTCAGGAAACTCCGGGTGCAGCTGCTGATTCAGAAAGTTAGCCCCCAGATGGTGACAACTTCCCGGGCCAAGTGATTCTAAGGTTATTTGTGGCTGATTCATGTATCCGAGACACCAACTTATTGGAATGGGTTGAATTTTAATTTGATTCACCAGCAATAACTACTGCTGTTGAAAATACCCCGACAGCTAAGGAATTGTCTTTTAATAAGTTCCCGATTTCCGTTCACCCTGAGCTTGTCGAAGGGTCGTGCCACCGAACTTCGACAAGCTCAGTCCGAACGGAGTCAGGCAATGAAAATAGGGAAGTTATTTCCAGACAACTCCTAAATAGCTTCCAGCGCTTCCGATAATTTTTTCACGGCAATCACTGTCAAACCGGGAATCGGTTTTCTGGGCTGATTGGCGGCAGGAACAATAGCACGGCTGAAGCCATGCTTGGCAGCCTCAACCAGACGCTCCTGACCATTGGCCACCGGACGGATTTCCCCGGCCAGCCCCACCTCACCAAAGGCCACCAGGTCCTGAGGCAGCGGTGTATCCCGCAGGCTGGAAACCACAGTCAGCAGGCTGGCCAGGTCAGCGCTGGTTTCTGTGATCTTTACGCCACCCACTACGTTAAGAAACACATCCTGGTCACTGGTGAAAATGCCACCGTGCCGGGTAAGAATGGCCAGCAGCATGGCCAGACGGTTTTGCTCCACGCCGACAGTTACACGACGAGGGTTTCCCAGTTGGGATTCCACCACAAGCCCCTGTATCTCAACCAGCAGAGGCCGGGTACCTTCCCACAATACAGAAATAATGCTGCCCGAAGTCGCCTCCTGGGTGCGGGACAGGAAAATGGCCGATGGGTTTTTCACTTCCTTCATGCCGGTTTCGGTCATGGCAAAAATACCCAGCTCGTTCACCTGACCAAACCGGTTTTTGGTGGCCCGCATCATACGGAAGCGGGAATCATCGGTATTGCCCAGCATGATCTGGGTATCAATGATATGGGACAGAGTCATGGGGCCGGCCAGAGAGTTGTCTTTGGTGACGTGGCCGACAATCAGCAATACCGTACCACTCTGTTTGGCATAACGGGTCAGGAAAGCGGCAGACTCTTTGACCTGGCCAACACCACCGGGCACGGAGTCCACTCCGTTCATATACATCACCTGGATGGAGTCGATAACGATAATGCCGGGCTTTTCCTGCTCGGCCACCGCGACAATATTTTCTGCGGAGGTTTCCGCCAGCATTTTCAGGTTATTGGTGGGCAGTCCTAATCGCTGGGCCCGGGCAGCAATCTGCTGCAGTGACTCTTCGCCAGAGACATAAAGGGCATTCATGGACTGGGCAACGTGACAGAGCACCTGCAGCAGGATGGTACTTTTACCGGCCCCCGGGTGACCACCAATCAGCACCGCACTGCCTTTGACAAAACCGCCACCGAGCACCCGGTCAAACTCCGTCATGCCGCTGGAGAAGCGGGGTGCTTCTTCCACATCCACTTCGCTGAGGGTTTTCAGCTCAGAGAGAGCACCGGCAAAACCGGCTTTGTTACTGGCAGCAATGGAGGGAGAGGCGGCCGGTCCGAGATTGACTTCTTTATAGGTGTTCCAGGCTTTACAGTCCGGACACTGCCCCTGCCATTTGGCGGCTTCGCTGCCACATTCGGTACAAACGTATGCTTTTCGGGATTTTGCTTTTGCCATGAAGAGTCTTTGCGTAAATAGATTGAGTCTAACTGCTCAGTATGATCCGTAACAAACATTCCGTATAGAACCACAAAGACACGAAGGCACAAAGGCAGCCTTTTTTGCTGGTTTACCGCAGCTCAGACAAGCTCAAATAAACCTTTGTGTCATTGTGGTTTCTTTTTTTTCAGTTACTACCAAATACAACAAAGTCAGACTAAATTAACGCAGACAGAACTTTGCACTAAAGGTGATTCATACAGCAGAATCATGCAGGGTTTATGATGTATAAGCCACAACCTTCACTCCTCACTTTCTTGAGGTATGCACATATTTCAGCTTATTGTTGCCAGGGCATACTTCAAAGACGCAGGCACTCACCATGAATACGAATAAAATTGGCATTATCGGCACTGGCTTTGTTGGCATGGCGGCCGCCTACTCCCTGTTCCAACAAAAGCTGGCCAATCAAATTATTCTTGTGGATAAGAACCAGGACAGAGCCCATGGCGAAGCACTGGACCTGATGCATGGCCAGCCACTGGTGGGACGCTGCGAGGTCACCGCCGGTGACTTTGCCAGTTTGGAGGGGGCAGGCATCATCGTTATCTGCGCCGGTGTCAGTCAATCCAGCCCCGATGAGAGTCGCCTGCATCTGCTGCAGCGAAACATCAAAGTGTTTGAAGCCATCGCCAGAGAGCTTGACCAGCATGCACCCCAAGCCTTGTTGCTGATTGCCAGCAACCCGGTGGATATTCTTACCCATGCCATGCAAAGCCTGAGTCATCGTCCCAATAACCTGGTGATTGGCACCGGAACCCTGCTGGATACCTCCCGCTTTCGAACCCTGCTGGCCAACTACTATGATGTCTCACCCCAGTCCATTCACGCTTATATTCTCGGGGAACATGGTGACTCTGAAGTACCGGTCTGGAGTTCCGCCACCATTGCCGGGCTTGGCATCAAAGGCAATACGATTAATGGTCGTGAATACGATCCCGAAGCCCTGGCAGGTATTGTCACCAGGGTCAGAAAAGCCGCTTACGAGATCATTGCCAACAAAGGCTACACCAACTGGGCGATTGGTCTGGTTATTGCCTTTATCATTCGCATGGTACTCAATAATCAGCGCAGTGTTCTTCCGGTCACGGTCCGGCTGAATGGAGAATACGGCATTAGCGATATCTGTCTTAGCCTGCCAACCGTTATTGGCAGTGACGGCGTGGAGAGTATTATTGCCCCTAAGTTGGATGAGGAAGAACTGGCGGGCATTCGACAATCGTCAAACACCCTTAAAGTCTCTATGGATCAGCTGGTATAAGCCCCTTTTGTACGATCGGTAAAACACACAGATCACGCAGGGCACATCAGAAGGTTTCCTCTGTGCCCGGCGTGATCTTTGTGATTCTCAAAAGCCCTAAAGCGTTTCAGGCTATTCGTTCATATCGAGAACGAGGACCCACAGCCGCAGGTCGACTTGGCATTGGGGTTTTTAACC
This sequence comes from Endozoicomonas sp. ALE010, assembly GCF_049310165.1. Lineage (NCBI taxonomy): Bacteria > Pseudomonadati > Pseudomonadota > Gammaproteobacteria > Oceanospirillales > Endozoicomonadaceae > Endozoicomonas > Endozoicomonas sp. ALE010. Next base: position 26,945 of record NZ_JBLYNV010000018.1, read on the forward strand.
AGAAAGCGAGAGCCTTCCAGCCCCTCTTCATAGTCAATCTCCGCGCCCACCAGGTACTGGTAACTAAGGAAATCAACCACAATGGCTGCGCCATCTCTGGTAATCAGGGTGTCATCATCAGCAAGATTACTGTCAAACGTGAAGCCGTACTGAAAACCGGAACAGCCGCCACCGGTGACATATACCCGGAGCCTTTGATTTTCTTCGGTCTCATCTGCCAGCAATTCACTTACCCTGCGGGCAGCAGCTTCCGTAACACTGATTGGCTCCGGTATCACTGTTTCTACTACGCTCATTGACCCTCCCGTGCCGCCGCCCAGGCTCATGGCCATCACCTACTGATAACCCGTTAAGGCAGCGACCCGTCATTTACTCATTAGCGGGCTATTATCGGAGTAACCAACTGTTACAGTCAACTATCCACCGTTTCAATCACTTCCGCTGCAGGCATCTCCTGGTCAGCACGCTCCAGCAGAGGCTGAGGTCCGGCTGGCACACCATTCGAGTGATGCTCAAGACTGCCATTAACCTGAGACCCTTTGGTCATCTCTATCACGTTGTAAAACACATTACCGGTAATCACGGCCCTGGAAGCAAGCTCCAGATGTTCTTCGGCAAAAACATTGCCACGAACATGGCCATCGACCACCACGCGCTGGACACGAACATCACCTTCCACACTGCCATTATGGGCAATGGTCAACATGCCCTGATCAGCTGACACATTACCTTTAACACGCCCTTCAATATGCACGGAACCGGAAAAGTGAATATCGCCGGTAATGATTGTTTCTGACGATATGAGCGTCGTACTGCCATGTTTCGCGACGTTACCCGCTGTTTTGCTCTTGCCGAACATCCGCTAACAGCTCCTTATCCCATTGATAAATTTGTTCAAAACTCTGTTTGATTCCGCTGGTGATCCGCACCATAACCTTGACCTCTGTCGGCTGAAAACCTTCCGGCACAGTGAAGTCAAAGTACTCTCTGTCACTGGGCAGAGCCTGAAAATAGCGAAACCCCAAATCTGCGACAGCCTGATCCGACGCGATCAGCTTCTGCAGCGGTATGGTCTGTGCTTTGCCATCTTTCTCGCCAATCAGGGATACCGATAGTGTGCCTTTCAAAAACGGGTTGCTTCTCGCCACCTGGGAAATCACCAGTCGAAGACGGTACTGACCGGATTCATTCCCCCGAAGTAAACTGAAGCCCGCCACCCGCACACCGGTAGACATGTCTTCCGGAGCCAGGATGCTTTTGAAAAAAGTCAGCTCTTTATGCAGCAGCTCTTTCTCTTCCTCAAGCTTCTTTACTAACAGGCGAACATTATTGACCGCTTCACGATCCATTTTGCTGGCACTTTCCAGAATACCCACTCGCTGCCGGAGCTCTCTGTTCTCTTCCTGCAATACTCTGGCCCTGTTCTCCAGAGTGGTATGCTGTTGCCGAAGCTGGTTCAGATTCTGGCCTGCATGATTTCCACCATACCAATAGGCAAAACCACCCAGCAAAGCAATAAATACCAATAGAAAAATTCGAATTAACTGATCTCGTTTCGGGTCATGGCGTATAACCCTGAGTTTGCTACTGTCGGGATGCAAAGCTATCCACCTTTTCCTCGGGCCCATTAAATAGTTAAGAGCCAATGAGCCTGCAACCTTCCTGCAACAGCACCTGAGAGCCACTATTAAAAGGATGCGCCTTATTCTGAAGAACTTAACAGCGGGACTATACACAAGCCGAAAAAACATAACAAACAAACCGGCAAACTTTCGCCACACCCAAAATTCAGTCCTGGCCAAACATCTGAAGAAGCGGTTTGGCACAGAAAAAAGCCAGCGGTATGATGCACTTTTACCGTTCATCAACACTGCCTTCTGATATTATATGATCGATAAATGGACAACCTCACTTATCCAGCCACCGTTGAGATTGGCTGCGTTGCAGTTAAAGCATCGTGGCATCACACCGGACCAGGTCACCGTTGCCGGTTTTCTGATGGGCATGCTGGCAGTCCCATTACTGGCCTTTGAGTTCTACTCACTGGCTTTAGTGATGATTCTGGGTAACCGGATACTGGATGGTCTTGATGGAGCACTGGCCAGACTGGGCAACCCCTCAGATGCTGGCGGGTTTCTGGATATTACCCTGGATTTTATTTTTTATTCGGCCATTGTCATGGGCTTTGCCCTGGCGTCACCGGCACACAATGCGGTGGCAGCGTGCGTCCTGATTTTCTCCTTTATGGGCACCGGAGCCAGCTTTCTTGCCTATGCCATCATGGCTGAGAAACATCAGCTGTCAGACCCGCGCTTCAAACACAAATCCCTGTATTACCTGGGAGGTCTGGCCGAGGGTACAGAAACCATTGCGCTGTTTGTGCTTTTTTGTCTGCTGCCCGGTTACTTTCCACAGCTTGCCCTGGGTTTTGCCGCCATATGCATTTTAACTGCGGCTCTCAGGGTCTGGTCTGGTTACCAAAGTATTGAGCAGGCAGAGAAAGAAAAGCACCAAAAGCCAGCCTCCCAGGAGCCTGTCCGAGAATAGCGCCCGTAGCGAGGATGGCAGAAAATTGAGGATAAAAATTTCGTTTTGTGAGGTGAATAGCGGGGCTATTTGCCGAACAAAACGGAATTTTTAGACCAATTTGCTGCCACCGCAGTAGGGCAGTCTATTCTCGGACAGGCTCCTAGCCCGGATATTTCATAAACTGCCCCGAATCTCGCGCCGGACTTTGTCGCTCTAAGGGATTTTGTGAGGGAGCGCCGTACCGGGGAGTACGGTCGACTGAACAAAACTCCCTTAGAGCGGCAAAGGACAAGCGAGAGCGGGAGCACGTTTATGAAATATCCGGGCTAGGGATTGAGCCATTTTTTAGAGTGTTTTTAACAAATTCAGGAAACTGCATTTGCAGCAACCCCTGATTTGGCCTTGGATACTCAAGCTAAATTTTCTTCACCAAGCGTTGCTATAAGGTTTCTTACATAATCTTCAGTGAGCTCAGCACAGCAGGTAAGCAACCTTCTTTCTACCGGACGTTTGGTAAGCTCATCTACATCTGATACGTGCATATCTTCAACTTTATGGAGTCCATTAAAGATGATGCTATCGCCAGGTTTTTCGTATTCAACTGTTTTTATGGTTTTTCCTACAGGAACGCACTTAGTATCTGATTCTTCTGCAAAACTTAATGCTCCACCAGAAAAACCATTGTTTTGTTGGATATAGGGGGATAAAAGAGTTGTCATGCTTAAAGAAGAGGCATCTTTATGCCAGGGCATATTACATATCTCTTGTTGTGCCGGGGTAAATATATACCTGAGCACTCCACAATGAACCTTCACAGTAAAATTCTTCCAATTGAGTTGGCGCCCCATGGATTGTAAGGCCTCTTTACACATTTCATTTATTGACTCTGTATGTGGCGCAAAATTTTGGTCAAAGCCCTCTGTACCTGAAAGCTTACCATTTTCATCAAATGTTACTGTTGAAAATACACGGTTCACATTTTCAGCTCTAATGTTGACTCGCTGCATTTGATTTCCATTGTTAAGGAACTTACAGGTAGGCAAACTATCAATTTCCTGATGTGCTTTTTCCATGGCTAATTTTGAAACAGCATTAGGCACTTTAATAATTATTTTTCCAGCATAATTCTTTCTTTCAGATTCTGTTACCTTTTGAGACATTAATATCTCTTCAACATAATCAGCATTAGCTATATTAGCTGCAATTAAATTTTCTTGAAATGGTTTAGCTGAATACATATAAAAATTCCTTACTATCTTAAAATATCATATTTAGATTTTAAGGTGGAATGATCTGACAGTGTGTTTAATAATTTTCACTGCGAGGGGTTAAGATAACTGACACCACTGAACAAAGAGAAATTATCCAAATAGCTGTAATCTTTCAGGTCAGGAGATTAAATAAGCTGGCTAATCGTCCCACTATAAAATCAAGCAATTTTAATATAGTCTAAATTTTAAAAACTCCCAGCACGCCCTAAAAATAAATGAGCAAACAATTAAGTTCAACTGGTTGGCACCTGACACAACTATGATTCGGGCGGTAGCCAGCCGGTTAATTTAAACTGTATTCTCCACCTGCCCATACCAGCCTTACAAAAATCCAGAAGGCTGAACCTGCAACACCCCTTGGTTTTGGAGTTAAGTTAAACTAAAGCTAAATTTTCTTCACCAAGCGCTACTGAAAGATGTCTTACATCATCTTCAGATGGATTAGTAAAGCAAACAAGCAACAATCTTTGCACGGGGCGTTCTTTAAGCTTCTTTTCATTCAATACATACATTTTTTTAACTTTATGAAGTGAGTTAATATTATCAAAGATGAAGCCGTCTCCTTGCTCTTTGTATTCAAATGTTTTTATGGTAGATTTTTCAGAAATACCAGAAGAACTTCTAGGAAGAGTACTAGAAACATTTGAATCTTTTGCAAAACTCAATGCTCCACCACAAAAACCATTATCGTGTTGATTATATGGAGATAACAGTGTTGTCATGGATAAAGTACATTTATCTCTATGCCATGGCATATTACATATCAATGTTTGTTCACTGGTGAATGGGTACCTGATCAAAGAGCACCAAGCCTCCACAGTACAATTCCTCCAGTGGAGTTTGCGCCCCATTGTTTGCAAGGCCTCTTTACACATTTTGTTTATTGAATCTGTATTCGGCTTAAAATTTTTATCAAAGACCTCTGTATCTGAAAGTTTACCAGATGCGTCAAATGTTACTGTTGATGGAAATAGATATTTATTATGTTTTTCTGGATCAATGATTGTGATATCCTGAAATTTATTTCCTTTGTTTTCAAAATCGATTGTAGCTAATCTATCAATTTACTGAAACGCTTTTGCCAAGGTTGTTTTTGAAACAGTATTTGTTACCTTAACAATCACTCTTCCAGAATTATTTCCCGCCTTTATTGATTCCTTATTATCAGATAAGGATGAACCTTCAAAAGAATCAGTGAAAGCCACTGTAGACTCAGCACTTGATGATGCGGTTGAATACATATTAAAAATGCCTACTTTTTTTTATAAAACATATCTGAATTTTGGATTAGGTGCTCAGACTAAATTTTCTTCACCAAGTGCTTCTGAAAGAGCGATTACATCACCTATAGATGGCCAGGCAAAACAAAGAAGCAGCAGTCTTTCTACGATTTCTTCTCCATCCTTAATTTCATGCAATAGATGCATGTTTTCAACTTTATGCAATGATTTCAAACCATCAAAGATGAAGCCATCTCCCGGCTTTTTGTACTCAAGTGTTTTTATGGTACCCGCTACAGGAACTCCGGGAGAAAATAAGGAATTTTGTGCAAAACTCAATTCTCCACCAGTAAAACCATTGCCGTGTTGATAATATGGCGATAAAAGTGTTGTCATGGATAAATTACATCCATCTTTATGCCATTCCATATTGCATACCTGTGTTTGTTCATGGGTAAATTGATACCTGAGCACATTACAACGAACCCCAATAGAGAAATCCTTCCAGTTAAGTTTTTGTCCCATTGTTTGCAAGGCCTCTTTACACATTGCCTTTATTGAATCTGTATGGGGCGCAAATTTTCTTTCAAATGCTTCTGTATCTGAAAGTTTACCAGCTGCATCAAATGTTACCTGTGTTGGATGCTGTGAAACCTTGGAGTATTCTGAAGCAACAAGTTCAACCTGTCGTATTCTATTGCCACTATTGACAAAATCAGAAGTAGGTAAATTTTTAATTTCCTGAATAGCTTTTGCCAAGGTTAATTGTGAAACAGCATCTGGTGCTTTAACAATTATTCTCCCAAACTTGCTTGCTTTTTCGAATGATAAGATTTCATCAGACAAGGATGGATCTTCGATAGAACCAGATGAAGCCGCAGTAGAATGAATACTGGATGCTGTAGTCGAATACATCTTAAAAATTCCTTCCTTTTTTTATAAATCATATTTAGAAATCTCATGATAGTCTAAATTTTAAAATCCCACTTATCACTCTAGTCAACCAATTGATCCATTTTGAAAGGCAATAAATATACCCGGAACAACAAATACTGCGTGAGATTCGGGGCAGTTTATGAAATATCCGGGTTAAGCAGCAAGAATGACAACTTTCAGCATGTAAAACCTGCATCTTGAAACTGTCTGGTTATATAGCCTAAAGTCAATGCTATTGAATTACAGAGAATAAAACATGGATACCATTATCCGGCACGCCGAAACTCCTGACTTGCACGCTATTGGAGAGTTTTTCCGCGACCCGGGAGTAACCCGCCAGACCAGCCAGATCCCTTACCGCCCCCAGGCGTATTGGCACAATCTGTTCAATATGGACGACAAGAACCATATACAGCTGGTAGCCGAGTCCTCAGGACAAATCCTTGGCCTTCTCGGGTTACAAATACAGGACAACCCACGACGCAAACACTGCGCAAGTTTTGCTATTACCGTGCATCCGGATGCCCAGGGACAAGGCATCGGTAAACAGCTCATGTCGGCCATGGTAGAACTCGCCGACAACTGGTTGAACCTGGTGCGGATCGAATTAGACGTTTATACCGACAACTCCCGGGCTATCAGCCTCTACCAGGGCTTCGGTTTTGAGATAGAAGGTGAAAGCAAATGTGATGCCTTTCGCGATGGACAACTGGTCAACAGCTACCGGATGTCCAGAATCCGATTACCCGTAGCAACCCCGAAACCAGAGCACGCGCAGCAGCATAAAGCCCACCCCGGAATGACTGTTCGCGCCTTCAAACCTCAAGATACCGAAGCGGTTATCAGGCTATGGCAGCAGTGTGGTCTGACCACTCCACAGAATAATCCACAACGTGATATCGATCGAAAAGTGGCCATCAATGACGGCCTTTTCCTGGTAGGCCTGATCGAAAATGAAATCGTTGCATCGGTTATGGGGGGTTACGAGGGCCATAGAGGCTGGGTGAACTATCTGGCCGTCGCTCCCCAATGGCAACAATATGGACTGGGCAGAACCCTGATGGAAAAGTTGGAAAATCGTCTGGCAAAGCTGGGATGCCCAAAGATCAACCTGCAGGTACGCAGCGCCAACCAACAGGTTTTGGCCTTCTATCAATCCCTGGGTTACCAGACAGACCAGGTCATCAGCCTGGGAAAACGTCTGGTGCAGGAAAGCGCTAATACGCCTACACCCCGTTCACCCTGAGCGGAGTCGAAGGATGGGAGCACCGCACTTCGACAGCGCTCAGTGTGAACGGTATGGATATCAACGCTTGCCTAGTACATCTCTTCAATAAGGTTGAGACGTATAATCTTCGTTCACCCTGAGCGGAGTCGAAGGGTGATTGGCACGGTCTTTATTCAGAGTATGGTATTTACGCCCTTCGACTTCGCTCAGGACGAACGGAGTTTGGGCGTCATTGATAGAGGGAACCCATCAAATACATTGAAACCATGTACCAGGAGGCTGACGGGAATAGATTCCAAAAACTCTTTGCAACTCTCAGAGCAGAAAACAGTCTGATATTATGATTCCACATAATATGTAATACATCATGACTATTATCAGACGGCTTATCTCAATACTGGTTCTGCTCTCGTTTGCCACGGTGGGCAACACCGCCTCACAACGCCCTGTAGCCAACGATTTATCGTCGGCAGACTCCCGGCCCAAGCCAAAAGAAGTGGCATTCTCCCCCCGGAAACTCCGGCTGATTGACTATAATCCTGTGTCCGGAAACTACCTGTTCCGGGGCAACATGCCCGTTATCAAAGGCCGGTTTGCCTATCAAAAGCTTATTGACACCATGAACCAGAGAAGTATGGAACAGCTCCATACCCCCCTTCCCGAAGACATCTATATTTATGATTTTTCGTTGATCAGCAAACTCGGTGAACGTCATTTACTGAAACAGGAACAGATGTTTGCCCAAATCAACCCGGATTTGATGCAGCTGATCCACCATCCGGTTTATGGTGCTGCTTCCAATCCTGACTATTACCCGACGTCAGTTCTCCACATCATGCTCAAACTTCCCTTTATTGGTGATGTATACAAACTGGTAGACAAGCTCAACAAATTACTTAATCAGGAGTACACCAGGCCTGCCGCCATTTTTGTTCACTGTCAGGCTGGCAGTGACCGGACAGGCATGGTCATTGGCACTTATCAGATGCAGTTTCTGGGCAAAAGCTACCTTGAAGTGATTGAGGAAGCAGAGGAAATTGCAGGAAGACCGCTCAGGTCACTGCAAAAAAGAGCACTGAAATGGATCGCCTATTATTTGCGGGATAGTAAAGGCATTCAGAGTGTTGGTGCCATTTACTAGTACATTGTTTCAATGAGTTTGACGTGTACAATCTCCGTTCACCCTGAGCGGAGTCGAAGGGTGCTTGGCACGATCTATCAGAGTTCGGAGTTTTCGCCCTTCGACAGGCTCAGGACGAACGGAGTGCGGAGGCACGACAACCCGTCAAACTCATTGAAACCATGTACCAGGAGGCTGATGATCAAAACAGTTACCAGGTTCGGCTGACACAACGTTCTATTTCACGTCCCTACTGCCCTGCATGCGCTCTTGCCATTGCCTGGCGCATCACCACCATAACAGGTCAGCCGCTACCTTTTAATCTTTTCAAATTGGTGGTTTGTGGTGCATCCGATACATAGTAAAATAACTCGTTTTCATTCAGGCAAGATAGATCCAACAATGGCAATAAACTGGTATCCCGGCCATATGCACAAGGCCAAAAAAGAGATCCGTGAAGTGATACCAAAGATGGATCTTATTATCGAGGTGCTGGACGCGCGGCTTCCCTTCAGCAGTGAGAACCCGATGGTTGCCTCCCTGCGTAAAGACACACCCTGCATCAAGATTCTCAACAAGAGCGATCTGGCTGATCCGGCGGTCACCCAACAATGGGTAGACCATATCAACCGCACTTCCGGCATGAAGGCCATTGCCGTCAATCTGAAGCAGCCGGACAAAATTCGCAGCATTCTGGCTATGGCACCCGCCATGGTTCCTGAGCGGAATCTGGAGGTCAGCCAGCTGAAGGCCATCATCCTTGGTATCCCCAATGTGGGCAAATCCACCACCATCAATATTCTGGCCAGTCGCACAGTTGCCAAAACCGGCAATGAGCCGGCGGTCACCAAACAGCAGCAGAGAATCAAACTGCCCAATAATATTGTCTTGCTGGACACCCCCGGCTTTCTCTGGCCCAAGCTTGAGCCGGAAGATTGCGGCTACCGTCTGGCCATCAGCGGAGCCATCAAAAACACGGTTATTGAGTTTGAAGACGTTGCCATGTACCTGGCCGAGTTTATGATGCAGCATTATCCGGATGCGCTGTTGCAGCGTTACCAGCTTAAGGATATTCCGCAAACCGGCATTGAGCTGTTTGACAGGATCGGTCAACGGCGTGGCTGTATGCGCAGGGGCGGTATTGCAGATACCCATAAGGTTGCCGAAATTCTGATCAATGAGTTCCGGGATGGCCAGCTCGGTCGAATTACCCTGGAAACACCGGAAATGATTACAGCCCAGCTGCAGGCCATGGAAGCAGCAAAAGTGGCAAGGGAAGCAGACAAGGCTGAAAAATAACCAGCATATTTATCAGACACTGAGGTTTGGACAATGATAACCTCTCGATATTCACACCATTCAACAGGACTACAGGAAAATAATACCGATGAGAAAGTTGTTATTGGTACTTATGTTTGCATTTCCGATGATGGCTTTTGCCAAAGCGACGGACAGCGTTGAAAATACCAGCCGGTTTCAGGAAGGACCCCATTACAAAGTCGTTAAAGGGCTTGCCCCTTCTACCAGGCCAACCGTGACCGAGCTGTTTTCTATTTACTGCGGAGGCTGCTATCAGTGGGAGAAAGGACCACTGATTACCCTGAAGAGCTGGCTGAGTCAGCAGGACATTGAGTTCAAACAGGCGCATATGAACTTTATGGGTGCCTATGCCAAACAGGCCACCCTGGCATTGGCCATGACCCAGGGCACACCGCGCCATAACGCCGTCAAACAGGCTCTTTTCAGCCGCCTTCATGTAGAGCGCAAGGGCGACTGGCGAAACGATGCGGAATTCTTCCAGACCCTGGAAAAGGCTGGACTGAAACAGTCTGACTTCGAGGCGAACCAGAATAACCTGTTAGTGATGAGAACAGTACTGGACTGGAATCAGTATGGTGAACACGTTCATGCCGTTCCCGGCTTTATGGTGAATAACCGTTACCTGATCAATATGGGCAGCTTGAAGTCCCATGACGAGCTGAACGCACTGATCACCTACCTGACCAAACTTCCAGCGGAAGAGACACAATAATACCAATTCCGCCTTCTAAATATGAGATCGAGCAAGTCATTTTGGACAGCTGGGCAAGGCGGAATGACGAGTAATAGCAGGGCTATTGCGAGGAATTCCAACGAAGATCCAGCTGTTCAAAATGGCTGCGCAGTTCATATTTAGAAGGTGGAATTGGTATAACACAGCGCTGATGGCTTTTCGGTGACCCAACCGGAAAGCCAGAAGTAACTTCGAGAGGGATCCAACCATTGGCTGCTGAACAAAACCCCAATAGCCTCTTTCAACGTTTGAAAGACAGCCCACTGCAAACCATCCACGGCTGGCAGCGTTTACGAGTCACCTGGCTTATTATGTTTGCCACCGCGCTCTTTCTCGAGCTGTGCGCCTTGGGCTTTCAGTATATTCTGCATATGGATCCCTGTGAGCGCTGCGTCTATCAGCGGCTCGCCGTTCTGGTGCTGATGTTGGCACCATTGGTTATCATCATTTCACCCACCCAGCTGTTTTTCAGGATCACAGGTTACACTCTCTGGATTGCTGGTGCACTGTATGGGCTGAAGGAAGCCATTGCCCAAATGGCAGACTACGCCGATTTTAATCCGTTTACTTCCAGCTGCAGCTTCCGCCCGACCTTCCCTTTCGACCTGCCTCTCTATGAATGGTGGCCCTCCCTGTTTATGCCCACCGGACTCTGCGGTGCCGACGACTGGACCCTGCTTACCCTGAACATGGCAGAATGGATGGTCGTGATTTTCTCAATTTATCTGTTGGCTGCAGCGACCTGCATTATTAGCTCTCTGTACGCCAGGTTCTTCAAAAAGCCGTGAATGGCCACGCATCAATTTCAGAAATCAACGCATTTCCACCATGCCAGGTAGAATTCACGATCTTTTACCTGGCGGTAAACTTCTGTGATACATCGCTTGCCAAAGCAATCACGGCACGTTAACGGAGACCGCCTAACCGCCCGGGGTCTTTTGTCATCGAAAATACTGCGTGCATAAACTGTACGCAGTTGGTGTGCCCTTCATTGGCAGAAAGACCAAGCGGGCTCAAACCATTTTTCGTTAAGAGCCTGATGTTTGCTCCGCGCTCCAGCAAGTGTTTCAGAATCTCAATATTGCCTTCTGAGGCGGCAATGTGAACTGGTGCCCAACCGTCCTGATCGGTGATATTGATACTGGCTCCTTTTTCGCTCAGCAGTCGTGCTGCTGCAATGTTGTTATTCCACACAGCCATGTGCAGGGACGTATCACCGTGGTCATTGGCTGCATCAATCTTCGCCCCATGGTTGATAAGGATATGCATGCAGTTGATATGTCCTTCTTCGGTCGCAAGGTGGAGCGGCATATGACCAAATATCCCGGATTTGTTGATATCTGCCTTAAAGTGGATCAGTTGTTCCAGAAAATCCGGGTAGCCAGAACAGGCTGCATTACATGCGGCCGAATAGCTCATGGCGTCGCCGTAATCAACATCGGCTCCACGGGAGAGCAGGTACTGCAGGCACGCCATCTGTTTCATTAACACGGCTTTGTGCAAGGGTGCATAACCGCGATTGTTGACGGCATTGATATTGGCTCCACCATTAATTAATGGCGGCAAAGACTCAATGTGCCCGGCATCGACCGCTTTATGCAGGGGAGTATCGCCTTGCTGGTCGGTTACCGTTGGATTTGCCCCTGCTGCCAGCAGAAGACCCATACACCTGGTATGGCCACCGTCGGCAGCCAAATGCAAAGGGGTGGAACCGTGATACCCCTCAACTCCATTGATATCGGCCTGGTTACGGATCAGCAGATTCAGTATACGGTCATCACCTTGCCCGGCGGCGATGTGCAAGAGCCCGGTGTTGCAGCACGTGTGAGCAGAATAATAGTGTTGCCGTGCCATGTCCGGTTCTTGCTCCACAATAGCCTGTATGGCCTGCCAATCTCCGTTGCAACAGGCGACCAGTGCCGGGGACTCACAATAACGGGTGGTTGGAGCTAACCTGTCCCCGGCTACCTGCACCAGCGGTAAAGGACCCTGTGGACAGACAGCACAGGTTCGAAATTTAGGAAACCCTGACTGTCCGTCCAGGTGCCGACGTATGCATTCCAGATGGAAAGTATGGTGGCAAGCTGTTTTGACTATTGAGCGTCCGGCAGATGTGCCAACTGCGTCACTGGTGATGGCGGAATCAGTTTGCCTGGCACAGAGTAAACAGTTGGTTTCAGATGTAACAACACCATTCATCATAGACAACACACTCCTGGGTTAGACAAGATTCAGTAAACTTTGGCAGCTATAAATCGGAGATCGTTTGATAGTTTTTACAGTAGCTGTAAAAACCTAACTCAGGAATAGCTCATCCGACCAGTATCTGCATGCCCTCACCACTTTATTAACCCAATCTAAATCTTTAACGACAAAGGCAAATAGATAAAATATGACAAATTCAAAGTAATGGATTCATTAGTGTCGGGACTAGCAGCATGTTCAAACAACTCAATAACGCAACAGCTCAGCCTGTTGTGTGGTCATCTTACACAGCAGAAGTGTTGTGGGCAGATCCTCATATTGCCAGGCAAATGATGGCCTACCATCTAAACCCGGATATCAACGCCGCCTCCAGATCGTTTGATTTTATATTTGATCACATTAGTGATGTGTGACTTCTGTGCTCTCAACCCGTCGCAACGTTCCGGGTTGCTGGATAAGTTTAAGTCGATACTGAAGCCGAATGGGGTGATTGCCCTGGATGTCTATACCTCTACACGGTTTGAGAAACAAACCGAGGACGTGGTACTTGCCAGAAACGCCATGAACGGTTTCTGGAGTGCACAGGACTACTGGTGTATCCAGTCTTCCTCCTTGTACAGACCTGAACTGGTCACCCTGGACAAGTACGTTATCTATGAAGCAGAACGGGAGTGGACGGTTTATAACTGGCTACAGCACTTTACCCTTGACATGCTGCGCAGTGAGCTTGAACAACACGGTTTGGAAATTCAGGCCACTTACAGTGATTTGCGCGGCAGACCCTGGGCTGATGGTGATGAAATGGCGGTAGTCATTGGTCTTAAATAACCACCGTGGTTATAACAGCGTCCCAGGCTCAACGGCTATCTCTGGAAATTTGTGCAACAGCTTTTTATCCCAAGTGACCAATGGGCAGTCTAACGTTTCCGCCAATACCACAAAAAACGCATCGTAGCCCGGGTGTTTTGCATACGTGGCTACTTCCAGTGCTCTGAACCATAACTGCTCACTACTGGTTACCGACGTTATCAGGGCTTCGGCTCTTTCGATTGCCTGTATTGCCTGTTGAAGACTCAGCTGCTGATGGGTTAGCCACTGCCAGGCAACATTACAGAACTCAGAGCGGAACAGATCAGGTACATGGATGTGCTCGACTTTTTCCAATACGACCACAGCTTCCTGCCGATGCACGGGTTCATTAAACAGAGCATAGGCAAACACCATCGTATCGATAACGGCCTGGGTCATGGCCGCCCCTCATGTCGCCAGGATTCTATGTCTTTGGCTGAGGTTTCCGGCAACTCTTTCCAGCTATTTCTTATAGCTTTAATCAGGTCAGACTTTTTCTGATAGCGAGCTTCCAGCAGTTCCCGAACCTCTTGCTCCATGGAGCGGTTGCCTGCTTTGGCACTGGCTTTTAATCGTTCTATCAGTTCGTCTGGCAGGTTTCGTATGGTCAGGGTGGCCATGAATTTTGCTTCCTTGAGCGATGCGATCCATTTCCAATGCTAGCACATCGCTAGCGAAGCAATTGTTTTATTATTTTGATGCTGTATCACTCTTCTTCAGCTGGAGCATTTAGGAGCGGTCCTGAAATAATTTCCACATTTCTGGGTTTCAAAACTACGTTCGTCCTGAGCCTGTCGAAGGGCGTGCACTCCGGCCTCATGTACTGTGCCAATCACCCTTCGACAAGCTCAGGATGAACGGAAATCGAGTTCAAAGTGTGGAAATTATTTCGGGACAATTCCTTAGGTGCTTATCGGTCTTAGATAACCACCATTTCATATAACAGGGGCGATAACATCGCCTCTGTTAAAAGCTCCATTGATAGGTTAATTGCTCAGTTCAGCAATGGTTCTCAAGGATTCCAATACGCCTCGGGCAGCCTCCCGGGCATGGTCATTCACCGGCTGATACCTGGGCTGATAGAGGCAATTTAATGGCCGGTCATAAACTGGCCTCATCTCATCATGAATAATGTCATGGTCCTGATAGGTCAGATAACGGGTTTCCAAAATGATGCCACTGGCCGGACCACCCAGTTTGCACATCGCCCAGCCTGGCTCAAGCTGCTGAATACCCTGGGAAAAGGTATCATAGCTGAATGAACGTCTCAGTTTATTCAATCGCCAGTAAGTCGAGTCATTCACGGCATCTATTTCAACCCCGTCAACCGTCAGCTTGAACTGGCCTTCCTCATTCGACATTACATTAGGATCAATCCCGGTGCCGTAGAAATTAACCTCTTTAACCACCTCATCGTCAAGATAGTGCTTCATACTTAACAACAACTTATGGTGATCATCCACGGCATTGGCCAGTGCCGACAGCAAAAGCAGAGATAGACAAATAGTTCTTGAAACCACGCTGGTTACTCCATAGGCAGAATATAACGACTGGCAGTTTAGACACCTATAAAGCACTTAAGTTCTGTATTTGGGAAAATGAATATCTGGTGCGACACAAAAATTGCCAGAAAATGATACCGGCTACGATAACACCGGCTTATACCAATTCCACCTTCTAAATATGATAACGAGCAAGTCATTTTGGACCGCTGGGCAAGGCGGAATGACGAGTAATAGCAGGGCTATTGCGAGGAATTCCAACGAAGATCCAGCGGTTCAAAATGGCTGCGCAGTTCATATTTAGAAGGTGGAGTTGGTATTACTGCAACAGTGGCGACCAGGATCAAATAATCCCAAAAAAGCCGCATTCCAACGGAATGCGGCTCTGGATTGTTTATCGGTTCAGTGGCTTCATACCCGAACTGTCTCACCCTCCTCTACGGGCTCTGATGCTTTCCCATCACGGCGGGGAATACGAATATCATCCACCATATCCTGCACCGCTTTGGGTGGTGCTTCCGTAGCATGGCAAACCACCAGGGAGACAGCAAAGTTGATCAACATACCCAGGGTACCAATGCCTTCTGGTGACACGCCGAACCACCACTGTTCCGCAGTCCCCCCCAGGAATTTGAAGTAGATAATATAAGAAGCCGTAAACAGCAGGCCTGTCACCATACCGGCAATCGCCCCTTCACGGTTCATCCGCTTGTAGAAAATACCCAGAAGAATCGCGGGGAAGAATGAAGAAGCCGCCAGGCCAAAGGCAAAAGCCACCACCGAGGCCACAAACCCTGGCGGGTAGATGCCTGCCAGACCGGCCACACCAATAGCAGCCGCGGCAGCAATACGGGCCGCCAGCAATTCTTGCCTATCGGTAATGCCGGGCATCAGATTCCGCTTCAGCAGGTCATGGGAAATGGAGGTGGAAATAACCAGCAGTAAGCCAGCTGCGGTAGAAAGGGCCGCCGCCAGACCTCCGGCCGCTACCAGTGCAATGACCCAACCGGGGAGGTTGGCGATTTCAGGATTGGCCAGCACCATAATGTCGCGATCAACATACAGTTCATTGGCGTTGCCAGTCTGGTTATTGCTGACAAGTCGTTCACCACTGTCACCCCGCGCGTCAATAAACGACGGTTTACCTTCAATCGGAGCACCGGGGTGATACTGAATTTTGCCATCGTCGTTTTTGTCGACCCAGGCCATCAAACCAGAGTTTTCCCAGTTGGCAAACCACTCAGGCAGCTGCTCATATTCAGCTTCAGAAACCGTCTGCAGCAGATTGATACGGGCAAAGCTGGCCACCGCTGGCGCTGTGGTGTAGAGCACAGCAATAAACAGCAGCGCATAACCGGCCGATTTACGGGCGTCACGCACCGTTGGGGTGGTGAAGAAACGCACGATAACGTGGGGTAAACCCGCAGTACCGACCATCAGCGCCATGGTGATAAAGAACACGTCAATGGTGGACTTGGATCCATCGGTATACTGGGCAAAGCCTAGTTCCTGAGACAGGCCGTTCAGTTTCTCCAGCACCGAGAGCCCGGTGCCTTCAACGTCACTGCCAAAGCCCAGCTGGGGAATCGGGTTGCCGGTAATCATCATGGAAATAAAGATCGCGGGCACCAGATAGGCGAAAATCATCACACAGTATTGCGCTACCTGAGTGTAGGTAATGCCTTTCATGCCCCCCAGCACAGCGTAAACAAAGACAATACCCATCCCGATCATGACCCCGATATTGATATCCACCTCCAGGTAACGGGAGAAGACAATACCGACGCCGCGCATCTGTCCGGCAACATAGGTAAAGGAGATAAAGATAACGCATATAACAGCAACCACCCGGGCGGTCTGGCTGTAGTAACGTTCAGCGACAAAGTCCGGCACAGTGAACTGGCCAAATTTGCGCAGATAAGGTGCAAGGCACATGGCCAGCAATACATATCCCCCGGTCCAGCCCATCAGATACATGGCCCCGTCACGCCCCATAAAGGAGATAATACCGGCCATGGAAATAAAAGAGGCCGCCGACATCCAGTCCGCTGCGGTTGCCATACCGTTGGCGACGGGATGAACGCCGCCACCGGCCACATAATAGTCTTTGGTTGAGCCAGCCCTGGACCAGATAGCAATACCGATATAGAGCGCAAACGATAACCCGACAAAAAGGAAGATCAGTGTTTGAGTCGCCATCTCACTCTTCCTCCTGAACGTTGTATTTTCGGTCCAGACGGTTCATCAACCCGATATAGACAAAAATCAGAACCAGAAAGGTATAGATGGAACCCTGCTGGGCAAACCAGAAGCCCAATGGAAAGCCGAAAAAGCTGATTTGATCCAGCTGGTCCACGAACAGTATGCCGCAACCAAAGGAAACGGCGAACCAGATCACCAGTAAGGAAAGTAGTATGCGTATGTTCTCCCGCCAATAGGCGGCAGCTGCACTTTGATGATTACCACGGGAAGGATCAGCAGACATGAAAAGACGCTCCTGAAAGTATTATTGTTTTTCTTATCTTCAGTCACTGAGGACTGCCTGAGTCTCAGACAGTAACAAATGTGGGGACATGAGCATCTTAGACTTTAGGCTAATACCGGTTTAACACTTTGTCTCAACCCTGTTAGCCCGGATATTTCATAAACGTGCTCCCGCTCTCGCTTGTCCTTTGCCCCTCTAAGGGAGTTTTGTTCGGTCGACCGTACTCCCCGGTACGGCGCTCCCTCACAAAATCCCTTAGAGCGACAAAGTCCTGCGCGAGATTCGGGGCAGTTTATGAAATATCCGGGTTAGGCTTACAGTCTCTTAAATTGGGGCAGGTTATTGAAAGTACTATTTTTAGCCTGCTCCTTAAGATAGCTCTCAGCCGTTAGCAGAACAGAAGTATAGGATTTATCAGGGCTGTGCCCCGGCAATATAGATGATAAATATTCATGGAGTGCCGCAAGATTAAGCCACCTCCTTTGAGCCGGGCCTATACTTTTCTCTAAACTCAGTAGGCACCGAAAATCATAGCTTCCAACTTCTCTACCCAAAAAAGAGCAGACTTTTTCAATCAACGACTTAAGAAAGTTTACTCTCCCATGTACTTCCCCTTTGAAAAAAACAGCATTTATTCTTTCACTAATCATTAAATATCCAATTGTTTGAAGCTCCTTTCTGATTCTAAGCACCTTTTCCATGACACTTTTATTTTCAGAGGGTTCAGAAACACTTGCTGTTGCAATCAAGGCAGGAAACTCGCCTGCTATTATATTGCATCTATTTTCTCCCACAACCCCACTACCGTTTTTGCCGGTATTCCTTGCAATAAAAAGCCTTGCCCTGGTAACAATAGCCACCGGTTCATTATCAACTTCCTCGCCAGCTGCGGATAATATTTGCAAAAGATAATCAAGCGTAAAAGCGATAATCAGGACTCTTTTATGTGTATCATGCAAGCTGGGGAGACCAAAAATATTATTGCGCTGCAGGTAGCTATCAAGCTCATTTGGACGGTTGGAAATCCCGCAGATATTTTCTATGGCCTCTTTGAGAACCTTTAACCTGTTGCTGGCTTTCGTTTTGCTTGATACGTCCATTGTCCATATACCCTGCAACACCATGGAAAGCATCTCGATTGCAACCTTGAATTCATACTTTTCAATTTCATTTCTGATTAAGTTAGCCTGCTCTGCCAAATCCATTGCAGCAGTATCCAAAACAGGCATAGAAACACTCATCAATCGTTGTTTCTTTGTGGGAGGGCCAGAAAAACCCGTTTCCAGTGCTGCTTGCTTTCTTTTCAGAACAGATGAAGTTTGAACTTTACTACTTCGAGCAGCCTCTTTTGCCACTATTGAATAATAATTTTGACCGAGTGTTGATGCATGAGGTGGGCTATCGTCTTGAGAAAACAGGAGTTCATCAGTGAGCTTTTCATCACATTGTAATTCAAGGTCCATTGATTTGCAGGAATTCGATATAGCCAAAGGTGAATCACAGGATATTTTCTCACCTGAATCCCGCACTGAGAAAGCTTTTGTTACATCAGCGATAGCAGCAGAGACTTCTTCACAGGACTCCCCTGAAGCCGATGATAATAACGACTCTTCCTTGCGATGCGATGTATTTGAGCCAGAATCATGGCATGCTCTTTCATTGTCAGCAGAAGCCAAAAGTAATGGCTTCGGAAAGGTCATGACAATCCTGTTAAAACGTCCTGGCTCCATCAAAGACTCCATGACTTCAGTCTTGACGTTGCAACATCCAGCACCTCTATCAATATCAATGGGCTCTCCCTCAGACGCAGGTTCTGCTGGCAGAGACTCTGGTTCTCTGTAGAACCTCTCACCAAAGTGAAAGGGAAAATCAGATCTCACGGTCTTTTGCAATAATTTCAACCGGGCATCAAGCCGTTCAATAACATAGCCGACATCCCTGCGAACCCACAAGCTTCCAACATCGGAACAGGGATCAAGATGATTATTTAAAAACTGGCACCAGCGCCACAGTAGTTTATTCCTATTCATAGTCGTTGTGACGGGCCTTATCTGCTTTAACCAAGCTGTCAACTCCCTGCTTTGATTTCGCCACTTTAAAACAGCCGCTTCAGACCATGTATTTAAATCTGCCTCCATGGTGATGAATTTTTTGTATCGCTTTAACATTTTCAAATCATTGGCATTAATTTCTATATCTGAATACATTGAATCCTTTAACCATCGATTTACCACATTTTTTCTCATCCGATCAAAATCAGCCCTGAAAATCCTGACAAACAAAGGTATGAAATTTCTGATCATATCTTTCCATAAGGCAAAAGACTTATTGGTTTTACAAAAGGCGGCCACATTAAAAACCTTATTAGTTTCCGTTTCATAAAACCTGTACCTCAGGTAATAGTCTTCCAATGTTAACTTTCTGGCATGACTGACAATGGTTTTTTTTTGCTGATTAGAAAGAAGAGCCTGACTACCCTGATAAAACTTCAGAAGAACTGCAGGTAATAATGTTAACGGCAGACTACCCACTTTGATATTTACCGGAAGCACCTCTGCTTCCTTACTGAATTTACCTGCACCTTCCTTATTGAATGCCTGATAATCAATCAGAGAAATTTCCGAATCAGAATCTCTCACCAACTGGATAAAAAACGGGTCAAGCCCATTGCGTTCTTTTTCAAAGGACAGCAACACCTTAAATGCTGTTATTGAGCAGCTGTTATAGTCTTTCTGAAGATATCCAGACGCTGGGGTGGTCAAAAAGTACAGGCTATTGTCTCGAATATTTTGTACAGAATCTGATATCGCGGCAATGATAAAATTTCTTATCTCCTTAGCTACACAGCTTTTCGGCTGTATTGTTTCATGCAAATAAACAACAATTTTATTACCTGTCTGGATAAATCTGACGGCAATCATGTGTGCAGCAGAATCATTAATAACAAGCATACTGAAAACAGCCTGTCCTCTGCCATTTTCAAGATGTTCAGAAGTGTATTTTTTTAACGCATTTAACGCGCCTTTATCACTGATACGACCACAATTAAAGACCGCAGGGCAGATTCCATGTTTTCTTTTAAGCACAGAGAGTTCTTCAATCGCTCTGACCGGAAGATGGTATTGCCCATTACTTATCGCTATATCTTTAAAATCAAGTGTCTCCTGGAGCAGAGGGTTCATCTGAACCGTTAGATCTTTATTTTGATAGGTAGCCACTATTTCCCAGTATGGTAAACCCTCATCAGAGAATTTATACTCCAATATCACACCTTCACCGGAGGATAATGTGATGAATTGCCCCTCACTGTAATGAAGTTTCGTCTTGTCATGATTTGCTAAATCTGGATGATAAACCCCAAGATAGCTGCCCTTCTTCAGTATCTGGCTGGTTGAGCATCGTACCTCGTTTACATTGGCATGAGCAGAGAGGGCATCAAGCACAGTGACTACTGAAGAAGCATCCAGACACTCTGACTCTCCACTACCTTCCGTTGTTGGTAAATCAACGTTATCAGCCATCATTGGTTCAAGGTAACATTTAAATGCAGCATTATCATTTTGATCCAGAAGCAAGGTCATTACTCGATCAATAGACCCAAATTGCTGTTCAGGATCATTTGTATACGTTATTCGACCTACACTGTGCCGTTGCTCTAACTTTAATAAAGGCAAAGGGGGCAACAGTGGATCCCGAATTTTATTGGGGAGTTGCAAAACAACATGCGACAAACCATCAATCACATAGCGTGATTTGGATCTTTTAATATCACGGATTAATAAGGTGTCATTCGCCAGAACCGACTTTTCCAACACCGTCATTGGCTTAATAGATGAATCAACAGGCAAAACACTAAGGCTCCCGAAATTTTATAGGTAAGAACATATTTTAGATAAACTATTTTTCCATTAGTTCACTTTGAAATTAATGATACCGCATTCCTGATAGCTATTTTGGACATTTGATCAAGATAGAATGAGGAGCCATACCATTTGGGAATTAGAAATTTCGCTTGTTATAATAGCAGGACTATTTTGAGTCATCGGGTATTACGGAGCATTCCAATGAAAATCCTGCTGCTCAAAATGGCTGCGCAGTTTACCTGGGAGGTGGAATGGTGATGACTGGCAGCTCCCGCACTGCTGGCTACCAGTGGCGATACCATGGCAACCAGAATCCCTGTCAGGTGAGAACCATAACCGTACTGTCTCAGTATACCTGACTAAGACTTACCGGAAAAAAAGGCCGCCATTACCTGTCGGGCTTCTTCGGAGACCATTCGCTCAGCAAAGACGATCGCTTCATCATCAATGCGTTGTTGAACATCGCTGCGACGGTTCCGGGTAATCAGCTGTTTGGTCAGCAACAGTGCTTCACGGGGCTTTGCTGCCAGCTCTTTAGCTTTTGCCAGGGCAAAATCAAAGACTTCTTCATTGGCTATTACCGCATTGGCAATGCCATATTCATGGGCGCGCCGGGCATCAAAGAAATCACCCAGCATCAGCAGCTCTGAAGCCCGCTGTCGTCCCATAATATCCGGCAACAGCAAACTGGAGGCGGCTTCCGGCACCACGGCGAGATTCACAAAAGGCAAACGCAGCCGGGTGTTTTCCCCCACATAAACCAAATCACAATGGAGCAATAACGTCACGCCGATACCCACGGCAATACCGCTGGCTGCTGCCACAATCGGCTTTTTCTGTACCGCGAGCTGGCGTAGCATTTTTATGGCTGCCGGTTCTTCAGAGGTGTCCCGGGTCAGAAAGTCCTTGAGGTCATTACCAGCAGTAAACATATCGGGCTGGGCAGCAAAGAGAATCACTTTAACACTGTCATCCTGATCAGCACCGATCAGTGCGTCAAGAATGGCTGCGTACATCGCTGTGGTCAGCGCATTCTTTTTCTCAGTGCGGTTGAAGCGTATCGTCAGGATACCCTCCTGCTGTTCGATCAGTATATGCTTCTGCGGATCTGACATGGCTCATACTCCCTAACACTTTATTGTCATTATTCTGTCGTTCATATTCTATTACAGCTGTTTGCCAATTGGCAGTAGAGAACCTAGGAGGCTGTCCGAGAATAGACTGCCCTACTGCGGTGGCAGAAAATTGGTCTAAAAATTCCGTTTTGTTCGGCAAATAGCCCCGCTATTCACCTCACAAAACGAAATTTTTATCCTCAATTTTCTGCCATCCTCGCTACGGGCGCTATTCTCGGACAGCCTCCTAGCCATCTGTTGTGTGGTTAGCGAGGAATGATTATGACCGTGGTGGCTGGTTGCTCGAATTGGCTATTTTGTTGAACTTATCAGTATCTGTCCGGTCATATTAAGGCATTACCATGAATGCGGATATGCCTACACACTAATTTACACAATGAATTCAAGGAGCACCTGCGATGATTCCACAATCCACCCAAATCCCCGCAAGCCTAATTCCACCTGAGTTCAGCACCGCAAGCGACGTTCAAACTTCCCCCCCCCTCGTCCCCCCGGAACTAAAACAGCTTCAGGACTCCTTTGCCGA
The DNA here is from genome assembly GCF_049310165.1 of Endozoicomonas sp. ALE010. Taxonomy (NCBI): domain Bacteria; kingdom Pseudomonadati; phylum Pseudomonadota; class Gammaproteobacteria; order Oceanospirillales; family Endozoicomonadaceae; genus Endozoicomonas; species Endozoicomonas sp. ALE010. The sequence continues at coordinate 49,868 of NZ_JBLYNV010000018.1, forward strand.
CCGGTTAAGCGCGGCAAAAAGTGAGTTATCCAAGAACCCTGAGGCGCAACAGGCACTCACCGAAGCACTGGTGGACCGTTTTGGCATTTTTCGCGACAGTGAAAGCGACAGGGAGAATAAAGAGAATTTCCTGTCCATTGCCCTGGCCCAGTGCAATCTTGCCGACCAGGGAAGCATTGAAATACTCCAACAAGTCGTAAGTCTGCAAAATCAAATTTCCGCCTTCGTAAAAAAAGGGGGTGACCCAGAATGCATACAAAACGAAGAACACCTTCTGGAAAATCTGCTAAAAGATCTGGGGGCAAACTCAAGGAAAGACAACAACGAGTGTTCCGGTTCCTTTAGTATGGGCGTTGAACGGCAGGGTTTTGTAGAACAGCATGTCGAAGAATGGTTTCCGGAAGACCTGAGACAGTCCGTTAAAGATGCACTGATCCTCCTGAAGAACCAGATGACATCGGGTACCGATATAGGCCCACTCCCGAAATTCATCACGGATCGAAAGTTTGGAAAGGCACAGGACCTGGCCTATTTTGCCATTTATCTCAAATCCCCTAACCATTTCGTTTTTACCAAGCCAGGGGGTGAATTTCTGCTTAATTCCGGCAAACTGGAACGGCATTTTGTCAAGAATGATCAGCTGCCCACTGTATTAGCAGGCAAAATCCCGGAAGATAAGATGGAAAAGGTAATACAGGCATTATCCCGCCGGGTATCAGAAATGAGCACAGAGGCACTGGTGCTGGCTGCAATCATCACGGACTCCTCACAGGAAAACCTGAAGTCATACCTGAAAGCTGCCCAGATTTTGTCGCTGAAAACACAGGCACAGAAAGACGATCCCAATCTTTCAGATGACACTGCCGTGGCATTCGGGCTAGAGCGCAGTGATGCCATGGTTCGAGGGCACTATAAAAGTGGCGCAGCCGCCCGGAGTGCTGCTGATACGCTGCTTAAAAGCTTGACGCCACTGCCTGAAGATATGGCTACAATGGCCTGAACTTGCCGGTGCTCCCCTTGCTATCTTAAAGGGGCGGCGCTTCCCTGAGAGACTTGCTGAGAATAGCCACCTGCTGAACTTCCCTGCTACCCGTAAAGCTTCACCCCTTGTTTTTCACTCACTATTTCCTGATGCAACTATGATTTCTGGAACTTTTTGCTAACTTTGAGATCTTAGTTTATTTAAATACCATATAAACACAAAGCGTATTATTACAAGGCTGTCAGCAAATGAATATTTCAGGGAGCCCATCTCCCCCTATTGATCAAAACCCGAAGGAAACTCGGGAACATCAATCCCAGCAGATGGATCAATTCGGGTATTCATCAGGTCAACTCTGGTGCAAGCACCTTGTTAAAGAGGCTCCAGGGACTTGTGTAGAAGGCGGCTTATCCGTCGGCACCACACCTTATCCTTCTGCCAATACAGCCACCCCTATGTCATGGTCTCGTGTGCAAGCCTGCCCCGGTGCCACCCATGACCTGCCACAAGGCAATCTTGGTGATGCATTAAAAGCGTTGCTGCAAAGAGTTGCCGAATCCACGGACAAACAGCAGCCATTGCCGGTCAGTGACTATAAAACATTTATCAAATACTTCGGGGAGTTTCCGCCCGGGGTCAGTCCGGATCAGCTTGATAGTGAAGATTACTTTTTAAAAATCAAAAATGATCCTTGTTTTTTTAGTGAAGTACCCCTGGAAAAGTTAACACCAGAAATGTGTATACAGGCATTTGTAACAGCGCCTTATGCGAATATACAGTACATACCCGACAGTATGAAAACCAACGAACTGTGTCGAGCTTTGGTCATTGATGAGCTTAATGCCATTGATCATGTACCTGGTGAGATAATCAAACAATGGCTGAACGATGGTTTTTTTGACTTCCTCCTTGAAAACTATAAAGGAGCCATTAAATACATTCCCGAAGCAGCAAGAACTGATGCACACTTTGAAATTGCCTGCAAAAAATCCCACGTTGCGCTGAATTATTACCCGGAGAACAAGCCCGTCAGTGACCGATTATTAACCATCGCCATCGAACACACCGGGGCCCTGGAATTTTACCCGGACCATAAAAAAACAGCAGAACTTTGTCAGGTAGCCTGTCGACGTAATGGATTAGCATTAGAGTATGTTCCTGAACAACTGAAGACCGCTGAATTATGCCAACTGGCTGTTGATAATAATGCCAGAGCACTCGAATTCATTCCGGAAGCCGTCAAAACATTCGATATGTGTCTGGCCGCGGCTAAAGGTGGAAAATTATCCGGGACGCTTCCCAAATTTCTAACGGAAACACAACGAACAGAAATATACCGTACTGCCTGTACCAGTGGATACTTTGTCTTGTATGATATTCCAGAACAATATATTACTGATCATTTCCTCAAATCAGTCATTACCAGCCAAGAGTACAGGGACAACCCTCTTAAATTCGCTGCAACTGACAACCTTTCAAAGTGGGTAGGTGCTGATAAGGCGTCTGAGCTGTATGCCCTGGCCGTTAGTCTGTCTTCCGAAGCGCTGCGATATGTACCCAGCGACTTTAAAAAAGGGGCAATCCTTGATGCGGCGTTAAAAAATAACCTGTCGGCATTCCAACATGTTTCCCTGGAACACCTGAGTTTCAATGAGCTTTGTCTCATGGCAGCCGTTACCAAAGAGATCGTTAAACCTTTATGTTCGAAGGAGGAAAGACTGTTATTCAGATTGATCAAGCTTAATCAATTACCCTATGTACCAACGGATGTTCAGTTGAAGTTTTTAACCTGTCCCGATATTTCATTGAAAGACAAAATAAGCTTCATTGAATCATTAGATGCCCCGACTTATACCTTTCCAGACAAGGCCCTGGCGGCACCACTGATCTGCCAGCAGTCTCCTTTACCCATCTCATGTACTAATCTATTTTTGATACCCCTGATTTCTACCGCTCACCAGGTTACCGGATTTGCACTGCCCAATGCCGCTGATGGGGAGCAGATCAACCGGTATATTGCCGAAAATATGCCGTCATCGTTCGGGCTGAAGGATGTCCCCGAAGCACTTGGCCAGGCAAACAACCCAGCAATCCGGATAGTCGGTGGGCGGACGATGCAATGTCTGCAAGCCGGTGGCCAGGCCATCTATTTTAAATTCCAGAGAGCCGGGGAACCCCTTGAGACACTGGCCAGGGAGGGCCTGCTTTATCAAGTCATCGCCAATACTCCCGAGCTGGCAGGTAAATTTAATAGCGTGCTACCAGAGTATCGCGACTTTATGCGGCTCCCCCTGGGCAAAGACCTGGAGTACCTGATTAACCAGTTTGATGACCCGGTGGAGATCACCGAAAGCCATGGCCAGCGATACATCAATGTCTTTTGTTACACAGCACCCGTCGCCTATGCCCGGTATGCCCATTCGCCAGACACAGCAGAGGACTGCCCCTGGCAGCGCCCGGAGCAGGGCATCCTCAGGGCCTGTCACGATGCAGGTTACATGACCAGCATGGGATTGGTACCGACCAGTATGTTGCAGTGCCTGCACAACACTGAGGCAGGCCGGGGCTGGGTCGCCTTGCATTCGGCCATGAATCTGATCTCTGACAACGTACACGCAGGCAAATTGACAGCATGGAACACTCAGGCCACCGAAAAGATTGATTTCGGTCACTGTGGCATGCGTGACCTGGGTGATTATGAACGCTTTGGCCATATCCACAGCTGTTTACGACAGAAAGACACGCTTGAAACCTGTTACATGCCCAAGGTCTCACAACGCATTGCCCTGGCTAACAGTATTTGCGAAATCATTGTGTCGGCGGTACTGGTAAGGTCACGCTTACGTCAGGGCTTTGCCGGTTATCACTACAAAAACCCTCAGGCACTTAACGAAACAGCCGCATTTGTTGAATCGGCCTGCAACCAGTTTCTGCTGGGGCTTATGCCCACAGCAGCCGCGCCGATCAGCCTGCGGTTTCTCCTCGGACGGGACGATAACGAGTATCAGGCCTGGCTTGTCCGGGTCGCGCAGGAAATTCTCTACTGGACCGCATTGCAGCCGGATGCACCCGGGTTTGCCCAACTCCCTCTGGGTGAGTATGACCCCACTGACTGCTATATGAACCACATAAACGATCAGCAGCACCTCAGTAAAGCGCTCTACCCTTATGACGCTTATGCCTGCACACGTCACGCGAATTTTTATGATATTTATGGCCAGTTAATATTTGGAGCCGATTTCTCAACATTTCCACTGATATCGTTAATGAATGGGCTGACCAAAATGTGTACTGATATACTGAAGCAGCTGAATCATTCAGGCAGGCGATAAAATGTTAAACATTCATGACTTCCTCACTTTTGCAGGTATTACCACCTGCAGCATTGCATTTTTTGTCCGGAAGTTTTTAGAGCGATCATGTTGAATACCGTTAAGCCACATGACCTCCCCATTAACGGTATCTGCCAGGTGAGTATTCAGGACAATTTTCTCCAGCCCCCTGTAGCCGGTGTTGAGTTCCAGAAAATCCTCCTCTGTTGATTCGATCAGGTTGACCAGCTGCCTGAGGTTTCTGACTTTTTCCGAGCCAACACTGTCAACCCTTCTCAGAAAGATATTGTGATAACCCCGGTTGGCCTCATGGGGCAGGACTTTCAGGATGACAACCACTTCATCTTCATTGGCAAACCGGAAATTATTGAGCAATACCGGCGTCAGGCCTGCGTAGGAAATCAGGTCATGGCCAGCCCCCATCAGCAGCTCCCGGGTCACTTTGGTAAACACCAGTCCCTGGTAGATAAAGTATGAAGGAGCAGACTGACCATCAAAGCCGAGCAACAAATCATTATTGACCGGCTGAGTGAGCGTAACCGTCAGATCAAGGACCTGTTTGTCACGAATGACCCGAACGCCAAGTTCCTCTCCAACCTGCCGTGAGTGCACCACATAATCCATGGAAACCCGCTCACTGCCCCGGAACACAATGGTTTTATCATGGCCAACGGCATACCCGTCCAGCTCCAGGATAACATCATCCGGCTGCAGCACACCGTCAGCCGCAGAACCCGGTATGACATGGCGAACCAGAACGCCCTTGTTTTCTTTCACCCCATAGACGGTTTTAAAAAAGCCATTTTCAAGCTCTTCCGTTTCAATCCCAAGGCTGGGAATCCCACTGTAATGCCCATCAGCAATATCCTGTAAAAAGTGTCTTATGATATTCACCGGCACAATATGGGCGATATTACTGGCTTCGAAAGGACTGTAACCCTGCATTAACACGCCAATGATCTCGCCATTAACCACGGCAGGGCCACCACTGTTGCCCGGGTTACTGGCGGCATCAATTTGTCCGGCCAGAAATGAGAAGCCGGAATTACTGTAAGGTTGATATTCCAGACGGGAAAGAACCCCCTTGGTTGCACTGATTGTATCGCCACCAATGGGATAGCCAAGCAGCATCAAATCCGTTTGCAGAGGAGGAAGCTTACCCAGGGGGATAGGGTTGGTACCGCTGAAAAACAGCGCATTCTCATGGTCATGGAAAGGCACCAGCAAAGCCAGGTCCAACTCGTGGGAAACCCACAGGGGCCTGAGTTTGTAACGGTCCGTCTGACCATTTTTCCTGCCTTCAATATAGGTATGGGCACTGACTACATGGCTGTTGGTCAGCACAACCCTCTGGCCACTGTCTGGCAGCTGGATAATGGCACCGGAACCATATTTCTGCCTTGGGCCAACGTTGCTCCATGGATTCTGGTGGTCATATTGGTTGAATGAGGTATAGATTTTGATGATCGAATCCCTGACGCCCTGATCTTCTGAATATACCGGCAAAGACTGCGTCATTAACGGACCGGCCGCATTGCCATATATCGAAACGGCAAGCAACAGGAAACAAAGGGCTTTAACAATGCAATTCAGCCTCACAACCAAACACCTCAAGGGCTAAAGAAAGAACATTTCAAATTAGCACAAAAAAAATATCCTGCTTGTCCGGGGCCAGGGCCTGTTGACGCGGGGAAGGCTTTATAGATATTTACCTGTCGGACATCTGATATAATCAGGTGCATTGAGTGACGTTCATTTTCAGCATCAGGCAACGCTCCATGATTGTTCTTTCTCCCGACTCTTTGAACGAGATATACGCCCGTCATCCTGACTGGTATCCAGCCATTGCCAACCCGCAGTCTGCCCCGGTGTTTATTGATGGACTGGCAGATATCATGGCGCAATTTGACCTGATCCTGCTGGACTCCTACGGTGTCCTCTGCCGGGGCAGCACGCCTATTGCTGGTGCCGCTGAGGCCATTCAGCAGCTAAGGGCAAACAATATCCCATTCTGCGTTGTTTCCAACGACACCCTGACCAACCGATCCGTTGCCGCAGAAAAGTATCAATCCCGGGGGTTTGATTTCACCGCAGATGAAGTACTGACCAGTCTTGATATCACTGAACAGTACCTGCAAGGGCTCACGAACCGTAACCGTATTGGCGTCATTGCACCATTGGAACACCCTTCCAACCACCTGCTGGAAGGCATGGTCCGGCTGAATGGCTGTAATGGCGAGATTCCGGAAAATATTGATACCCTGCTGTTTCTGACCGGTGCAGGCTGGACGGCAAAAATGCAGGAAAACATGGTCACTACGGCCAATGGGCGTCAGTTTGAACTGCTGGTCGGCAACCCGGACATCGGCGCACCCCATGGTGATCATGTCACCGCAACACCGGGTTACTTTATCGCTGACCTGGTGGAGCAAACCATTCAAAAGGCTAAACCTGTGCTGTTCGGCAAGCCCGATCCTGCCATTTTTTCAATGGCTATCAAGCAACATCAGATTACCGATCCATCCAGAGTCCTGATGGTCGGGGATACCCTTTATACCGATATTCTGGGAGGCAATGCCATGGGATTCAAAACATTGCTGCTGCAGTGCGGGGTATACCAGAATGAGGATATTATGGAAGTGATTGCCAGCACGGGAATAAGTCCTCACTATGTAGCACCCAGACTATAGTGCAGCCAAGATCTGTTATGCATACACAAACATCTCGTTCACACGGTCCCGAGATTGCCGCAAAAGACAGATCAAAAGCTGCTTTGCAGACTTCCCCCGGACTCCCCACTTTGTATGGCATAGTTTTCCCCCACCGGTCAGCCCCTGGTCTCGGCGATGGCCTCTTCATAGGTTGGGGGGGCCTCCCGGATTATCTGCTGGTAGGCAGGTAACCCGGTTGCCTGCTGATAGGTAGGCAACCGGTTTGCCTGCGTAGGTAACTCCGTTGCCTGCTGGCAGGAGGCCTGCTGAGCTTCCGACGATTGGCCAGGATGCCCCGGGCTGGCTGGTGGCACCATGGCATCCTCGTGGGCATCAATCGGAACAGGCTGGTGTTGATGCCTGAAATTATGCAGCTGTCTTATGGCCATTTGTATAAGCTGACGGGTTGAGGCTTCAGGGTTGGTAGACCGCAACGCCTTAACGCTTCGATAAACGGAAATACAGTAAAAAGTAGCTGCGGATGCGCAGCATATACCAAGCACCACAAATAAGGGAGACGCGTGCAAGTATCTATCGTACGCTGGTAACGATGTGTCCCCAGTGCTGCTTTCAGGTGTCAGCACAGTGGGTGGTGAGGTTTCAGTTGCCTGCGGGGTGTACTTATCCCCACACCTCCAGTAGTATTCATCCGACAAATCGCCGCAATCGTCAACTGAGTCACACATCTTATTAGAGGGGACACATTTCATACGGCTTGGGCAAAGAAAGTCATCCTTCACTTCACATTGGCTTAACTTGATACAATCAACTTCATCATATGGGGGATTACAATCTTCGATGCCGTCACACCTCTTACCACGATGACAAGCCTCAGTAGAATCGCACCACACTTTTCCATCTTCACATTTCTTCTGAGGATAACCCGAGACCAGTGTCGGCAATGCCAACAGAACCACCAGGCTCTCTTTTAATCCCGGACAGACGAGACCAATCTCCGGTGACTCCATTACTTGCTGAAAAGCAAAACCCGCCACACTGCGCATCAGGCTGTTGCCGACCTGCATGGCACCTTTAGCAAGCTGGCAGACCCGGTAATCGGACAGGGTAGATATCAGGGTCTTGTTGCCCGGATATACCAATGGACTGGCAGGTACCTTCGAGATGGTTCTGCCATCAGCGGTTCTACTCTTGCGACTGCGACTGCGACTGCAACAAACAGTACCACGGGCAATGGTCTGTGGTGTAGACGGGGATAATGGAAGCTGGCAGGAAATCGGTAGCATGGGTGTAAGGACCTGCTTGGGGAGGAATACTCAGTGCTTATCAATGACCATCAGATCACAGTTAAGTTCACATCATTATGGATGCAATGGATAGATCCCGGGAGGTATTGATACCCTGCTGTTCCTGACCGGTGCAGGCTGGATGGCAAAAATGCAGGAAAATAGGGTCAGTACGGCCAATGGGTGTCAGTTTGAACTGCTTGTCGGCAACGCGGATCAGCGCACCTCATGGTGATCATGTCACCGCAACTCCAGGTTACTTCTACATTTCTACAGACGACACTACCCGCTGCCCGAAAAGCCAGAACCACTTGTGCTTTTGCGGGCAGCGGTTAGTGAGTGATTATTCACCATCCATGCCCAATTGTTCCTCTTTGTTCAAATCCAATGAATCTTCATTATTCAAACCCATTTGAATGGTATCCAATCTTTTTAACGCTTGACTAAGTGCTGCATGCTTGCTTTTCAAATCAGCAGACTCGGTTTCAAGTTCAGCAGACTGACGCTCAAGATTATCCATCTCATTCTGAATACCCTCCAGATCACCGCCTTTGTTTGTGGCTTTATCAAGCTTCCCCTGGCACTTTTTAATGGATTTTTGAACAGAGGCATACTGCTTATCCTTAGCGGTATATTGCACCTTCATATCGGCACACTGCCTTTTGGGATCTGAATATTGGTTAACCAGCTTAATATCCATATCGAATTGAATTTTATAATAACTGTTTAACGCTTTATTAAAATCCATATACTCCTGTTTTCGTTCATCAGATTGCCTGACAATGTCAGCAGACTCTCTTTTCAGGTCATTCATTTTATTCTGAACATCATCGAGAGGTTTGCTTTTACTTTTGCCTTTATTTTTACTTTCAGCTTTATCAAGCTTTTTCTGGCATTCCTGAATCGATTTCTGAACAGAGGCATGTTGCTTATCCAGGTCATTACACTGCTTCAGCAGATAGGCACATTGCATCTCCGGGTCTTCATAGCTGGTGACCAGCCTGATCTGATCATGTACCGGCTTCATCAATTCTTTGAGCGCTTTGGCCCTGGTTAACACTTTTCTGTGCTTGAGTATATCAACACCATCGCTACCATTTTCCTCGTAAGCTTTCATCACTTTATCTAAATGCTCTCTGTTTTCCTTTAAATGCTTACAGCGCTGTTCATAATGCTCTGCCGCATCTTTAAGCTTGTTACCAACATTCTGCTCCCGGGCATTGAGCGTATCCAGCAAGCCCTTCATATTTGTTCTGAAGTCCGGGTGCCTTATCGTTGCATTGGAATAACGTCGAAATGTTTGTGAGAGATGTTTTGCCAGCCATTCAACCCTTAATTCTTTACGGAAACCGTACACAAATTGTGGATCTTTCAGGTATTTCAGCGTTTGCAGATACTCCCTGTCACTGAGATGCTCCATATCATCCAGCTTGTCCAGATGCTCCAGGTATTCTGAAGAATCCCGATCTTCCTGATAACCCGCTTTTTCCAGATGTTTTTGCAGTGCAGGGTGTTTTTCCAGATGCTCCCGTGCTGCAGAAGGCCCCATACCTATTGTTTCAACGGCTGCTTCAAGGGCAGACACATAGGCACTGTCGTTAATGTATGGATCAACCATTGGCTCACTGCCGTTATGCCCAAGAATATTCAGTTCCTCAAACAAAGTGGCCTTTAATGTCTGGATCTGCTTCTGTAAAGAATGGGTTTCCTCCATTGCCTCCTTTGCCCACTGAGCCCTATCCAGTTGTTCCACAAACAATTTTTTTGCGGCAGCATATTGGCTGGCGGTGGATAACGACAATTCAGACTCAAGGCTTTTCACCAGTTCATCAGTACCGTTGAAATCTCCTTCAACCTTTGCCATGACAGGATCCATTACAATATCTTTTACAGGTTCCTTTTCCGGTGTTTTTTGCTTTCGTCGTACCGGGTGAAGCGGTCTTTTCTGGTGAATAGCCCGGTCTACTATTTCCTGAAAAATCTTACCCGCTCCCAGCTTTACCGACTCCACGCCTTCTTTTCGGGATTTTTGTTTCAGTTCCTGTTGCAGTCTCTTTTTTCCCCTTGAAATCCCCATGGCAGCCTTGCCACTCAACAGATAATGTTCAATTCCACGGTCATCATTATGGGTATTTTCAGCATACACCGCCTCAAGCCTGCCAAGCTCTTCTAAATGCTCACTTTCCCTTTTGCCTTTATTTTCATCAAGTTTTTCTACTGATTTAGCCTGGCGCTGACAGCCAGCAAGCAACGCATCATGATTTGGCAGCCTGGAGGTTTGCACACCGGGGTCAGAGTTCACCCGTTGATTGGCACTGCCTTTATCAATGCCCGTTTTTTGCCTTTGCCGCTTCCTTTTTTTAGATACCTTTTTCAGGGGGCTGGTACTTTCAGTTCGTGCCGGTAGTGGGCGCTCTTGTTGCAGATCTGGAGCATGCACCCCGGTTTCGGCTATGGGACCAGGCTCTATCGCTTGAATGGCCAGACCACTCAACGAGCTTGCGTCATCCTCAATACCACTATCGTACTCTCGCTCTCGATTGCTGGCTTTGGGAGAGTGAGGCGGGCTATCAATACTTTCATCCTCACTGATACCCGAATCCTCAGCAGCCTCGTTGAGTTCTTCGCTTATCTTCCTGTCTTGATGTTGGCTATCCGCAGCAGAGAGGTATTTTTTCATACCCTCTTCTGCCTCACGTTGCTTTGCCCGTCTGCGCATTCTGGCAGAACTATAAGGACCTGACGCGCCAGTGCTGCTGTCTTGTTTTTTGATCTCTCTATGTTCAATCAGCGTGTCATTTTTTTCACTCAACTCATCTTGAGATACCTGACTCTTTTTAGCGACTTCACTCACCCTGGAAACCCGTGCCCCCCGGTATGTGGCGTTGCTGTTTTCTTCCGTCGGCTCTACTGCACCACCTTCACTGCTTGAGGTATTACCCCCAACCGGTCTTTGGCCTTCAATCCCTGGTGGCATGTTTATATCCTGTGATTTTTGATCAACTTTTGATTCCTGTATTTCCTCATCGGCTGAAATCAACTGGAGTTCATGTCACTGGTTTAAAGTTGCAAAAACGTCAGAGAAATATATTGCATTCCATACGCTACGGTTTACTGCCTTTCCCAAGCCTGCCCACATTGGTATGGCATGGTTTTCCCGTCGTTCAAACCAAAGTCTCGGCAATGGCCTCTGCATAAGTTGGGAGCCTCCGGGTTGCCTGCCGGTAGGTAGGTAACTCAGTTGCCTGCTGGCAGGTAGATAACTCAATTGCCTGCTGGTAGGTAGGTAGCTCAGCTCCCTGCTGGTAGGTAGATGACTCAATTGCCTGCTGGTAGGTAGGCAGCTCAATTGCCTGCTGGTAGGTAAGCAATTCAGTTGCCTGCTGGTTGGAGGTGGGCAAATGCATTGCCTGCGGGTGGACCGCCCGCTGTGCTTCCGGCCGTTGTGCAGGGCGCTCTGGGGCTGGTGGCGTAATATCATCCTGGCGTGTATCAATCGTAACAGGCTGGTGAGGAAATCGGTAATAAAACGGCTTTACTGAGGCCATTTGTAAAAGACGACAGGTTGAAGCTTCAGGATTGGTGGTCCGCAAAGCCTTAACGCTCAGATAAACAGCTCTACAGTATTTGCTCACTAACAAAGCACAGCACAGCCCTCCAAACATCGCGAAAAAAAAGGGCATTGGCCGCACGGGGTGCGGGGGTACAGAGTCACACAAAGCCACGGCTTCATCAGAAGCATCCGCGCAATCGTACAGTGAGTCACAGGTCAAATTGATAGGAATACACTGTATGGCATTGTTGCAAATAAAGTTATCCTGAATATTCTCATAGCATTGGCTCAGCCTTTCGGAGCAATGTGCCCCTTCGTCTGACTTATCAAAGCAATCGAATGTGCCGTCACACACCCGATTTTTCTGGATGCATTCATCGTTGCTGCACGGCACTTCTCTATCGAGACATCCCTGATTAGCCGTGACCAGCGCAGGTAATGCAGACAGCACCACCAGGCTCTCTTTTAACCCCGGACAGACGAGACCAATCTCCGGTGAATCCATTATTTGCTGAAAGGCAAAACCTGCCAGATTGCGTATCAGGCTATTGCCGAGCTGAATGGCACCTTGAGTGAACTGGCAGATCCGGTAATCAGACAGGGTGCATCCCCGGGTCTTGTTACCCGGGTATACCACTGGGCTGGCCGGTACCGTCGAGACGCTTCTGCTCATGTAACTGCTACGGACAGCTTCTCGGGCAGCGGTATGCGTGTTGGACGAAGATGTTGGACGCTGGCGGGGGATCGGTTGCATGGGTGTGAGGGCCTGGACAGAGTGGATAGCTGACTGCTCTTCTGACTATCTGATAACGGTTAAGTTCAGGTCGCTTTCACCATCAATATAACCCGGAGCCTCAGGGTGTCCGGTAGAGGCGCTTTAATGAGAACCAGCCACGGTTGAGGGAGGCGATATGCTCACTTCCGGGGTACAGCAGCTTGAACGTACTGAAAACATGCCCGAGACTTCTGGCCTGACAGACAATACCGAATAGCCATTCGGTGATTTCAATGGGGGTCAGGCTCGGGGTGACCCGTTCAGCAATGCTCAATACATCCACCTCAAAGTTTTCCGGATCCGGTAGCTGCTGGTATTGAATACCTGTTTTTCGGATGATGCTCTGCAACAGCAGATCGCGAGCCTGGTTCAGATGCGCAGCGCACGAGTTGCAAGCATTTTTTTGCCCATGCCCAACATCCTCAAACAATGGCTGCTCTGCTGCATTAATATGTTCCCATGCCAGGTGTTCCATCAAGACTTCGCTGCCGTGCTTTCTGCGGATTTTGTCCAGCTTTGGGCTGAGCCAGGCGATCTGCTCTTCATGGGTGTGAATCAATTGTTTTTTCCGGTTGAAAAACTGCTGTAACAGGCTGTGTACCGAACGATCCCATTGACTTGTCAGTCGATTCCTGACAAAACCGGGCAGGTCTGCCCTGCGCTCTTTATTGGCAACAGGGTCAGCGTCTTTCAGGAGCGGTGGTTGGGCCCTGTCCTGCTGAACCAGTGGTTGCTTCGTTGGGGCACCGGGGCTGCCCGGGGCTTGATCGGCTGCAGGTGCAGCGATGTTGCAGTCGGCATTGCAGGTATCATTATCCACGCCCTTATCCTGAAACAGCGCACTGCCATCCGCTGGCTGAAGGTGCCTTGCCGGGCACTGCGGTTGATTGCTGGCAGGTTCACGCCCCTGGTGCTCGGTCGGGGAATTTTTCCGCTGACGTGTTCCGTGACGGTTATCTTTCTCTCCGTTGATGTATTGCTGAATATCCTCTGGTGTCAGGCGACGCAGGTAGCGCGTATCTTTTGCCTTGATTCGGACATATTCAATTTTTGACCGCAAATAATCCTGAAATGACGGGCTGAGATAACCGCAGTCCTCCGTTGCCGGGTCCTCGTCGGGGGGATCCACCAGCGTTTGCAGTTGCTGATCCATCTGCTCATAACATCGACAGGCATTGCAGTAGTCGCCGATTTCTGCAAACAGGTCACCGGCCCGAAGATTTAATGGAATGAATTTTCCCCGGCTGGCGGCTTGTTCATACCATGTCGCCGCCTTCTCCGGTGATGGATGGTTAATTAATTGCTGCTCATGGAGCCAGCCCATTAGAAAACAGGCGTAACCATGGAGACTATCCGGTAAGGGCGGTTCGCTGCCCACGGCCTGTTTCAGCAGTTGAAAAGCCTCCATCACTTTCTGGCGATGCCGGGGCATGTTGTAAATGCGGGTTTTGTCATTAGGTTTGGGGTAGGTCATGACGTTGAAAATATAAGCGAATGCCGTCACCAGGTCCTCAGGTTCCGGAAACGGTTTTGGAAACGGTGTCTCGCCCTTAACCCAGGTAGCAGAGGAAGCAGCCTGGCCCTCTTTTTCGTTTCTGACAAACACTGCCTGAGCGGTTTGAGTGGTCATTTCCACATCCTTAAACCATGCAACATCGGCTCTCTGGGTAACGATACTGGCGGCTTTACTGGCTGGGGTAGAGCTTTGCTGGTCGGCAAATGCATCGTCTGACACACCCAGGTTTATTGCTGTTAACTGATGAGTCGTGCGGGCGTAGTCATAAGCAATAGCAGTATGTAATGCCTTGTATAGCAGTCCGTGTTCATCGTCTGGCTCAGGAAGATAACCGGGTTTATCACGCAGGTGCCAAAGCAGAAATTCATATCTGGAAAACAGCAAAACCGGCGAATCACAGGCTGAGTAAGGGTAAAGATTATTGATTACTGTGGATTGACGGGCTATGTCAGCCAGCCGTTGCGCTATGGCAAAGGGAGATGCCAAAGGTTCGGTGTTGGGATACAGACCACTGTCGATGAGTAGTTTGAACCATTGATCCGACAGCCGTTCCTGCTGACCAGAGCGAAACTGTTTTATTTTCTCTACATCACTGGCCTGGCTGATTGCGCCGTTGTTTAAAGCGTACTGTATCAACCAGGATCTTAACTGGTTCCGGGTTTGCCCGGCATCCAGTATGCTGGCAGCCGCCCAATGCCTATAAGCCTTCTTGCGTTTGCTGCTGGCCTTTTCCAGCAGTGATGATGAGGTATCAGCCGGTGCCTTTTCCAGGTGCTGCTCATGCATTTTCAGCAACCTTTCTGACTCAATCAGGTGGCATGCGCCCAGTGCCAGCAGCGCCCCGGGGTTGAGGCTGGCGGGCGTATCCGTCGGGCCGACTTTAACAACCCTGCGCTCGTTTTCAATCAGGGTACCGCCCACCTTCTGCCTTGGATAGAGTTGATGCACTTTCCTGCAGGTACAGATGTAGGGTGGTTTTATATCTTCTAACGGACAACAATCACCCCAGAACCACAGGTTAAACCTTCTTATTCCGGTTTTATCATCAAGTGCTGGAGAGAAGTTGCTGTTAACAGCAACGTCCAGCAGTGTTTTGGCCTGATCATTAAACGACCAGTGTTGGTTTGCCAGGCACATTGACCGAACGACATCATGATCAACGCTGACTTTCCTGCCCGCAAAAAAATGCGCTTCGGCAGTCGCGCTTACTGTATCGCCCCGGTCGATAAGCGCCCTGTCCACGAGTTGGTTATAACTCAGTCTCTGCACAGTTCGGTCCCGTACAAAACAGCCTGGAGTATAAAAAGCTGCTCATCTGAAAATAAGAAAGCTAACTGGATTAACAATCATGTAGACAGGATAAAGAAAAGATCGTTCTGTAAATAAAAAAAAACGCCTCCGCAATTGAAGATGTTGCCGTCGCAACAGAGTGGATGCATCACTGCAGTCGTATATTTCATTTGGTTACGAAGGGAACTATTGGCGGATTAAACAGACTAAACGTTGACAGCATAAGTTCTTTGTCTGTGCAGAGTGATTAAGTTATTCAGCCCCCATGAACAGCAATAAGTAGCTGGCCATATGGAATCATATATTTCTGGCTACTTGGGCAGGTGCTATGTGAGGCACAACGGAGGGAGCATAGCCGTAGCTATGTGACCGGAGTTGTAACGAAGCAGAGTGCCTGAACAAGGAGTCAGAAATATATGATTTCATATGGTTAGCTACTTATCTACGTCTCAACAAAAAGGTTTTTTTATGCTTGATCCAATAGGAGATAATAAAACTGTTTATACCATGCAATCGACTGACCCTCCCACTGGCCATGCTGCCATGGCAGGAATGGCAGAGGAAAGTGCGACATTTAATAAGTCATTAACAACCGTTAAACAGAATGTTGTTACTCTTGTTTTACAAGCCGCTGAGCAGAATAAATGTCAAGCAGACCAGATTGTCAGTCCACTGATTGATCATCTTATAAAACGTTTTCAACTGCCTGAACCGAACCGTCTGCAGGTCAGTACCGCTGCAAGAAACCCTAATAAACCCGATGACTGGCTATGGGACCAATGGCAAGAGAAACATTATGAACCCTCCTGGTCGGGGAAAGACTGCTACTACCCAAAATCACAGGAGAATGTAAATAAAGTTATATGTGCACTTCACGCTCAAATAAGCTTCGATGACACATTTACAGCCTGTCAAAGTCTACCTTATCTAAGGGAACAATTTGGTCTTGCCCCAGTTCGGGAGAGCCAGAATTTTCTGGAACTTTCACAGCTATTTAGCCAATCTTTAAAACCACTGACACCATTTATTCGCCAATGCATTGCGGCAGGTTTGTTCACAAAAAACTTTATTAATGAATTGTATGCGATGTGAACGTCCCGGTTTCAGGTCTCGAACCTTGAATAAACTGACGAATTATTTTATCGACCAACATGACGATAAAAAACCTGAGAAAAACATTCAGGCAGGGAGCAAACAGCTCTTTTAACTCTTGCTAAAAACATGGCCGTTGCCATACCCGCATATTCACTAAGATGAAACCGATTTGCTAATGCTATTGCTGACATATAAAGGACTTTTCCACCTCCTTCAAAATTTCCCAGAATCGATCCGTCGAATTTAGGCTCATGACCATCATTTAACGACGTGACGAATTCCGGCTGAGATAGAATTCTTGCAATAGCTTCATCCTGACTGATATTGTACCGGTTCATTGCTGTACTTATCAGCCAACCAAAAAGGCTGCTGGTATCTCCTTTATCCATCTGCATAACCCCTCTAGCCCCAGGGGTGTATGAGCTTGCAGCAACGATCCCTACGCCAAACAACCATTGGCTTACTTGCATTCCCATACGCTGTATCTGATATTTTTCCGGATACTTGGCAATCAGCTCAGGATTGACAAAAAAACTATCCTCATCTGGCAGGTTCTGCCACCCCTCATCTATTCGTTGCAGCATGAGTGAAAAGAAATAAGAATCTAACTCATCAATATCGGAGGATATCGTTTCGAGGCCTTCAACGACCCACTCTTCATAGGTGCCTCGAATATCAGCAATAACAGCATCAACAGCAGCCTTCATCGCCTCTTTGTATTTTTTACCATTATCTTCGCTTGGTATCATCGTAATTCGGAAGGGCCGGAGCTTACTCCCCACAAGATCGGCCAGATTATCATCAAAAACATGAAGATCTTTTTTAAATTCATCCAGTTTGTCTCGAAAAGCGGGTTTTATTCTTTGTCCATTTAGTCTGTCAAAGGTTCTATAGATGATTTTCTTTGAAAAAAGCTCTGTTTCTATATCACTTTGCACCTCGATCTCTTTCTCTTTAGCAATATGTGCTTCTGCATCTGTCTTTAATCTTATTGTCCGTCCGAAAGCCCCTCCAGTGTCCTTCCACTCACCATTCAAGCATGGTGAGCGATGCCTTAGACAACAACTTCCAGATTTCACACCGGTGTTAATCATTGTTAGAAGCCCTGTTTTGGTTTTCAGGAACCCATGATCAGAAACGCCAGGCTGATCAATAAGCTTCTGAGCAACCAAGATAGCACTTCCTGTAAAAATGAAAGGCTGGAGTAATACAATAAGTGCAAAAAGCCAACGTGCAGACATCACCACCAATTTATTCACTTACATTTATAATTCACGATACTATTTCAAGTTCCAGTTCCAGAAAATTGCAAGGCTGTTAATACAATGCAGAAAAAAATTCCTGCCAATTTGATCACCGGTTTCCTGGGCTCCGGTAAAACCACCGCCATTCTGCACTTACTCAGGCAGAAGCCCGAAAACGAAACCTGGGCTGTGCTGGTCAATGAGTTTGGCGAAGTCGGTATTGATGGTGCCCTGTTACAGGGCTCTTCGGCACGTAATGATGTATTCGTGCGAGAAGTGCCCGGTGGCTGTATGTGCTGCGTGGCCGGGCTCCCCATGCAGATTGGCCTTAATATGCTGATCGCCCGCAGCAAACCGGACCGGCTGCTGATTGAGCCCACCGGGTTGGGCCATCCCCAGGAAATTATTAACACACTGCAAGGAGAGTATTACCGTGAGATTCTGAGCCTGGAAGCCAGTATCTGCCTTGTGGATCCGCGCAACCTTGAAGATACCCGATACCTTGAGAATGACAATTTTCGGGATCAGATTCATCTGGCCGATGTTCTGGTAGCCAACAAAACTGACTTATCCTGCGAAACTGACCGTAGGCGTTTTGAGCAGTTTGCAGACCAGCTACCGTTGCCAAAACCTGAAACGGCCTGGGTAAAGCAGGGGGCACTTTCCGTAGAGTGGCTGGATCTTCCTCACCGTGATCGTGTGGCGGTTAACCCCAAAGCCCACCATGCACATCAGAAAAGTCCTGATCAGCTCCAGACCACGGAAGCCATGGTTCTCAAGCTACCTGAAGGCCAGCTTTTTCTCCGCAAGGAAAACACAGGCCAGCATCATTTCAGCTGTGGCTGGCTGTTTTCTGAAAGCACTTCGTTTTCATTTGACCGGCTGTTTTCACTGATTCATGCACAAACTGCCCAGCGTCTAAAAGCGGTGGCAAAAACAGACCAGGGGGTGAAAGGTTTTAATATGCAGGATGGCATTGTCAGTGTGATAGAGATTGAAGAAACGTCAGATAGCCGCCTGGAAATCATCAGCAGCGCACCTATGGACTGGGATGACTTTGAAACCAGGCTACAGGAAACCATTATTTTCCAACCGGCAGCATAAGCCGGTTTTTTCAGTAAATTGTGCTGTTATTTCAGTAAGAACTTTCTCCTGAAAAGAGCCGTCATCTGAAAACTCCATCCATGCATCGGGGCTCCAACCGGGAAAAAAGAATATCCCGATAAAGCTGGTTACCCTCTACCACTTCTGCAAGAAAAGCTTTTCCTTCTCCTGCCTGCCAAAAAATTACTCTTTATCTTATGTCTAACATTTATTAGACCCAGAATTTGAACTTTCCTACCCGACATCTTGTCAATTTAAGTGATAAGTAGTTAACCAAATGAAACTAAATCAACAACATATTTTCATATTGATAATAAATTCTCAGGATAATTGTGATGAATTTCGATAAAATAAACCTCCGCCCTGATTCTGGCAATGGTTTCAGTGCACACTCTCAAGATACTGAAAGCGGGCAAGTCGATTTTGGCCCCTTTTGTGTAGATATATCCCCAACCCCGGCTGACACTCATTTGTCTCAAGTAGGTGGAGTTTCAACTGAAGCTGATCAGGATAATTACACCTTCAGATTTGAAAACGTTGATACTTTTTCATCTGATGAAGCCGTCAGCCACCTGAAGGCTACCCCTGCATTGATTGCAAACACTGGCAAAGTTGTTGAAAAAAATGGAAAATTCCCCGTTGAGTTTATTAATGAAATTACCGACTTATTGAAAAAAAACCATACTCTTACAGAATTTTCCGAATTGATAAAATATAAAAATTCACTGATGTTATTACTGAAACCCCAAGAGGCAAAGGACGAGGACAATATAAGCTGCAATGAATACGTAGATTTAAAAGATATTGTTATTAAGGGCGTCCCGATAACATCAGATTTAGATTTGAAGGAGCATTTACTGAAGCCAGACACTGAGCCAGAAGTAGAAACAGTTTACTCATTTTATAATGGTGATTCGGATACTTCTGACTGGCAAGATACGCGGATTGCCTTTGGAATTCTGAAAAGCGGTGATTCATTCCAGTTCCAATATTTTTTCAATGTCAGTAGACAGAGTTTCGATTTAGATAGCCCTGACCTCATTATTGCACCTGACTGGAAAATTTTGATTGATAATTTAGCAGATGATGATCTGAAAACATTTGTAACAAATATGAGTAAATCCAATTCCGCCTTGTTACACGATTGGCTTAACCCACTCCCAACAGTCAGCCTTACTGATACACGTGAAAAATTAAAAATTGTTTTAAATCCCGATTTATTGGATAAGTTTTGTCAACAAGTGATCAATAATTGAGTCACCTGCTCAAAACGGGCTGTTGCACACCCTATTCACAGGCCAGGTAAGTAGCTGGCCATATGGAATCATATATTTCTGGCTACTTGGGCAGGTGCTATGCGAGGCACAACGGAGGGAGCATAGCCGTAGCTATGTGACCGGAGTTGTAACGAAGCAGAGTGCCTGAACAAGGAGTCAGAAATATATGATTTCATATGGTTAACTACTTATTAATGGGGGCGGCGGCCGGTATCGAACAGCGTAACAACCCTGCCCCTGGATTTCAGTTTTTTTGCCAGGGAATTTCCCATCGTGGATTTTCCTGCTCAATGCGTCCCTTCAATCACAACCAGTAGCATTCTGCTACCTTGTATGCACCACTTCAGAGAGTAAGGCTGATCATGAACTACACTCAGCTATTTATCTTCCTACTGGCAGCCGGTATGGTTAATAATTGCAAAGCATCCAATTCAGTGTCCGACCATGGTAACGGGATATCAATAGCAATGGACGAGATTAACTGGCAGTCTCATTGGGAGAACAATAACATTGGCTTCCATCTTGATCAGGCCAACCCTATGCTGGTTAAACACTGGCCCAAAATACGTGCAGTACCAAAGGATATGGTGTTCGTTCCGTTGTGTGGCAAGAGCCTTGATATGGTTGAGCTCCATAAACAGGGACACTTTGTTATTGGCTCCGAGTTGAGCGTGGTGGCTGTAGAAGCCTTTTTTTCCGAGCAAAACCTCAATTACACAAGGCAGGCAGCAGGTGAACATGAGTACTGGTCCAGCGAACGATTAGCCCTGGTCCGGGGGGATTTTTTTACCCTGACAGCAGAGAGTATTCCGGCCAGATTTGTTTATGACCGGGCAGCCCTGGTTGCACTCCCTCCCGGCAAGCAGGAAGCTTATATAGAACAACTCCTGCGTATCGCACCGGATATTGAGCAAATCCTGCTGATCACGGTCGAATATGATGATACTGCCGCAGCAGCGCCACCATTCAGTATCCCACCCAATCGGGTAAAAGCACTCTACGGTGACCACTTCGAGATCGATCTGATTGAGACACGGGACACCAAACCTTCACCTCGAAAACAGGCCCAGGGTTTGCAGGTAATTACAGAGCATGTTTTCAAACTTGACCGGAAGTAGTTTCTAACTACTTATTCCGAGCCAGCAATGCCAATCCCTTCTCCTGCCTGATATCACCGGGTGGTTTTTTTCTGTCGTCTAACCTCTACTTTTTTATCTGCCATCCACACGTCTTTTGTGATTGATTGGGCTGTAAGCAGGAACTTTTTAAAGAAGGGACAGTCTCAAGCAGAAATTCAATATTTCTAGAATTCAATGAACACTTCCAACGCTGGCCCAAATTTCGGTTTTGTTTATCCGTGTTTTCAGGATTGGTCAGGAACACCTTTAGCAAACCCTTATGCTATCAGCACACATCAAGGTATGGCTGGCTGTTATGTACAGATAGTCAATTCACCCCATGTCAGATATATAAATAAGCACATAACCAACCAGAACATGCCGACTCCTACTACACGTTCCCTTAACGATTTTTCTATTTCTTATTCACCACCCACTGAAAACAAACCACCGTTTCCTGGAATCTATGTACAGGCAGCTCTTGATGCCATTGCACCTTGTGATGTAACCAGGAAAGCCGCTGATGATTTTACAAAAACGGATTTAACCCCAAGAAGCTCTCAACGAATAGCTCAGCAATCACCCTCACAAAATGCATCAGTCAGTTTTGCTCAGTCATCATCGCGTCCAGTGGCTGTAATTGGTCCATTGAATACAGCTACACAACAGCAAGCGTGTAAAGAAACTGGCTGGTTGAAATTAACTGAACCATCCGGTTCTGGTGAACCTCTGCTTGTTTCGCCCAAAGATGACTGCACTTTGGCAAGAGATATGCCAAAGCAGGCAAAAAGTAAAGCCAAATATGCCACATCCGATAAACGCAGGGCTAGCAGGGCCAGATACGCCAAATCCCAAAAAGGCAGAGTCAATAATTCCAGAAGAGTAGCCAGATACACCCAAACTGCTAAAGGTATGAAAATAAAAGCCATATGTAATGCAAGATCAAACGCCTATAGAGCAGCCTTAAAAAAAGGCTTTAGTGAAAAAGTAGCGAGGGAAAAAGGAGAGCTGGCAGCGAATGCAAAAAAAGCAGAATTATCATCACTTCCCTCTCTTCCCCCGCCTTCAGCCCCCCTGACTGAAGGAACATTAACATTCCTGATGAAACTCTCCTCACCCAGAGTGGTAAGCAATCGAAGCTAAAAAACAGCTACCAAACCGGAAAAGTCAGTGGGTTCGGCAGACAGATTTACGTTTACGTAAGGGGAAGCTATACTCAAGTCGTGATTAGAAAGAAGCGTCTTCAACACGCTGCCAATAACGAGCACAGAACCATGTCCGAGAGCACGTTCACTATTTCAGAACTCGCCAGGGAGTTTGACCTCACTCCCAGGGCGATACGCTTTTATGAAGATCAGGGGCTACTCAGCCCAAAGCGTAATGGTCTGCAGCGCGTATATAGCAAGAAGGACCGCGTTCATCTTAAGCTTATTGTCCGGGGCAAGCGTCTTGGCTTAAGCCTGGCTGAATCCAGAGATTTGATTGCGCTGTATGACCCGACGTCCCGAAATAAAAAGCAGCTCCTGGCAATGCTGGATGCCATTGATACGTCCAGTATGCGCCTTGAGCAACAGCTGCAGGACATTCACATAATGCAGGATGAACTTATCGAAGCCAGAAAGCGCTGTGTTAAAGCCCTGAAGGAAAGCGAACAGTAAACCGTTAGATAAAACTCCCACAGCAATAACAATAAAAAGTGAGGAAGCCCAAATGAGCCAATACGCAGAGCTGAATTTCAACCTTGGAGAAACCAACGACATGCTCAGGGAGCAGGTCAGACAGTTTGCGGCAAAAGAGATTGCGCCAAGGGCCATGGAGATCGACCAGACCAACCAGTTCCCCATGGATCTCTGGCAGAAAATGGGGGATATGGGCTTGCTGGGTATCACCGTATCTGAACCGTATGGCGGCTCAGCCATGGGGTATCTTGCCCATGTTATCGCCATGGAAGAGATCAGCAGGGCTTCTGCTGCCGTAGGGCTTAGCTATGGTGCCCACTCCAACCTCTGTGTCAACCAGATTTTCCGGATGGGTAACGATGCGCAAAAAGAACAATATCTGCCTGACTTGATCAGTGGCCAGGCCATTGGCGCACTGGCCATGAGTGAACCGGAAGCCGGTTCCGATGTCGTCAGTATGAAGCTCAGGGCCGAAAAGAAAGGCGACCGCTTTATCCTGAACGGTAACAAAATGTGGATCACTAATGGCCCTGATGCCTCCACCTGCGTGATCTATGCCAAAACGGAACCGGAAAAAAGATCCCGTGGCATTACCGCCTTTATTGTTGAAAGGGACTTCCCCGGATTCTCCAGGGCCCAGAAACTGGACAAACTGGGCATGCGGGGTTCAAACACCTGCGAACTGGTGTTTGAGGACTGTGAAGTGCCTGCCCGAAACGTGCTGGGCAACCTCAATGGCGGTGTTGAAGTGCTGATGAGCGGACTGGACTACGAGCGGGTGGTGCTTTCAGGAGGCCCCACCGGCATCATGCAGGCCTGCCTGGATGTGGTTCTGCCTTACATTCATGACCGTAAACAGTTTGGCCAGTCCATCGGTGAGTTTCAGCTGATTCAGGGCAAGGTTGCCGATATGTACACCCGGATGAATGCCTGCAAAGCTTACCTCTATGCTGTCGCTGGTGCCTGTGACCGTGGCGAAACAACCCGCAAGGATGCGGCTGGCGTTATTCTCTACTGTGCCGAAACAGCAACAGCACTGGCACTGGATGCCATCCAGATACTCGGTGGCAATGGCTATATCAATGACTACCCCACCGGACGCCTGTTAAGGGATGCCAAACTGTACGAGATCGGTGCCGGCACATCGGAAATCCGTCGTATGCTGATCGGCCGGGAGCTGTTTCAGGAAACCGGACATTAAACGGAGGGGGATTGTCATGGTGGCACTTACCACAACAATAGCCATAGACAGCGCAGAATTTAATGACAACCGTCGTCAAATGCAGGCACTGGTTGATGAACTGCAGCAGAAGTCTGATCACCTGAAACAGGGAGGCCCTGAAAAGGCCCGCCAAAAACACATCAGCAAAGGCAAACTGCTGCCCAGAGATAGAATCGCCCTGTTGCTGGACCCTGGCTCCCCATTTATGGAAGTCGGACTTTTTGCGGCCGACAAGGTCTACAGCGAAGCAGTACCCTGTGCCGGCGTGGTGGCCGGTATTGGCCAGGTTTCAGGCCGTGAGTGCATGATTGTCGCTAACGATGCCACCGTCAAAGGCGGCAGCTACTTTCCACTCACTGTTAAAAAGCATTTAAGAGCCCAGGCCATCGCCGAGCAGAATCACCTGCCCTGTATCTACCTGGTGGATTCCGGTGGTGCCAATCTGCCCAGACAGGATGAAGTGTTTCCTGACCGGGAACACTTTGGCCGGATTTTCTTTAATCAGGCCAATATGTCGGCCAGGGGGATTCCACAAATTGCTGCGGTGATGGGTTCCTGCACGGCCGGCGGCGCTTATGTTCCTGCCATGGCAGATGAAAGCATTATTGTCCGCGGTCAGGGCACCATTTTCCTTGCTGGCCCTCCCCTGGTGAAAGCCGCCACCGGTGAAGAGATTAGCGCTGAGGCACTCGGCGGTGCAGACGTTCATTGTCGTCAATCCGGCGTGGCCGACCATTACGCCAATGATGATGCCCATGCCATCCGCCTGATTCGACAATCGGTGTCCCGCCTGAATCGGGTAAAGAAAAGTTATTACGATCTCCGGCCAGGTACTGAACCACTGTATGACATCGAAGAGCTCTATGGGGTTGTCCCTTCCGACCTGAGACAACCCTATGACGTCAGGGAAGTCATCGCCCGTATTGTTGATGGCTCCGATTTTGATGAGTTCAAGGCGCTGTTTGGGGAAACGCTGGTGTGTGGCTTTGCCCGAATCCATGGGCATCCGGTGGGGATTGTTGCCAACAACGGCATACTCTTTTCCGAATCCGCCCAGAAAGGTGCGCACTTTATCGAACTGTGCTGTCAGCGCAAAATGCCACTGGTATTTCTCCAGAATACCACCGGTTATATGGTGGGATCCCAGGCGGAGTCCGGAGGTATTGCCCGCCATGGCGCGAAAATGGTCAACGCCGTTGCCTGTGCCAGAGTCCCCAAATTCACGGTGATAATCGGCGGCAGCTTTGGTGCAGGCAATTATGGCATGTGTGGCAGAGCCTACGACCCCCGGTTTCTCTGGAGTTGGCCCAATGCCCGTATTTCGGTGATGGGCGCAGAACAGGCCGCCAATGTCCTGGTCCAGGTCAAACGTGATGCCATGGAAAAACAGGGTCAGGCATTAAGTGAAAAGGAAGCCCGGGCCATTCGTCAGCCCATTCTTGAGAACTACAATCACCAGGGCAACCCTTACTACGCCAGTGCACGACTCTGGGATGACGGGGTGATTGATCCGGCGGATACCCGTACCGTCCTTGGACTGGGTCTTTCTGCGGCAATGAATGCCCCCATTGAAGACACCCGCTTTGGCATATTCAGGATGTAAGGTGCACATCACAATGAACTATAAAAACCTGACCCTTGATATCAGTGACCAAACCCGTCAGATCGCTACGCTCTGTCTCAACCGACCTGAAACCGGCAACGCCCTGAATAAAGAGCTGATTGCTGAAATGCACCAGGCTTTTGATCAGATTGAGCAGACGCCCACCCGCCTGCTGATACTCAAAGCCAACGGTAAACATTTCTGTACCGGTGCTGACCTCAACTGGATGAAACAGTCGAAAGCACTGAGCAAAGAAGAAAATCATCAGGATGCACGACAACTGGCCAGCCTGATTCAACGGCTGGACCGGTTCCCTGCCCCTACTATAGCGGTGGTCCAGGGTGCAGCATTTGGTGGTGCCCTGGGGCTGATCACCGTCTGCGATATCGCCATCGCCGGTCGATCAGCAAAGTTCTGCCTGAGCGAAGTCAAGCTTGGGCTTATTCCTGCGATCATCAGTCCCTATGTTGTTCGAGCCATGGGAACACGCCAGGCACGACGCTATTTTCTCAGTGCAGAAACCATCTCAGCCAAACAGGCTCTGCGCCTGAACCTGATTCATGAACGGTGTAAAGAGCAGGATTTATCATCGACAGTCGAAGCACTTTGTGACCAAATCATTCAAAACGCCCCGGTTGCCATGGCTGAAGCGAAACGATTAATTGATGACGTCAATCATCGGCTGATTGATGAAGACCTCATTAATCTGACCTGCGAACGGATTGCCAGTATTCGTATTTCACCGGAAGGTCAGGAGGGATTGAGCGCTTTTCTGGAAAAGCGTGCTCCGGGCTGGGGAGAGCCATTAGCCAGTAAAAAGCCATCAGCCAATGAAAAGCCATCAGCAGAGGAGCAACACCATGATTAAGCGCCTGCTGATTGCCAACCGTGGGGAAATCGCCTGTCGTATTATAAAAACAGCCAATGCCATGGGTATGGAAACCATTGCCCTCTATTCCGATGCCGACCATCGGGCTCTCCATACGACCATGGCCACTAAAGCAGTCTATGCTGGCCCAAGCCCTGCTCTTGAGAGTTACCTGGATATTGAGAAAATATTGTCCATAGCAGAACAGGAAAAGGCGGATGCCATTCACCCCGGTTATGGCTTCCTGTCGGAAAATGCCGACTTTGCCCTGGCCTGCCAGCAAAAAGGCATTATCTTCGTAGGCCCTCCAGCTTCGGCCATTGATGCCATGGGCTCAAAAAGTGAAGCCAAGAAAATCATGGCAGAGGCCGGAGTCCCTCTGGTTCCCGGTTACCACGGCGAGCACCAGAGTAACCAGCAGCTGATGGCTGAAGCTGGACACATTGGTTACCCCCTGCTGATCAAGGCTGCTTTTGGTGGCGGCGGTAAAGGGATGCGTGTTGTTGAACATTCAGAGCACCTGGAGCAGCAGCTGGAGTCGGCAAGGCGTGAAGCAGAAAAAGCTTTCGGCAATGACCAACTGCTACTTGAACGTTTTGTCACAAAAGCGCGGCATGTAGAAGTTCAGATTTTCTTTGACCAACAGGGAAATGGTGTGTTCCTTTTTGACCGGGACTGCTCTTTGCAGCGCCGACATCAAAAAGTGATTGAAGAAGCCCCCGCCCCCGGCCTGACTCCCGGACTGCGCGAAGCCATGGGCAATGCCGCCGTCGCCGCCGGAAAAGCCATCGGCTATCAAGGGGCGGGTACCGTGGAGTTTCTGCTTGATGGTGATCAATTCTACTTTATGGAGATGAATACCCGCCTCCAGGTAGAGCATCCGGTAACGGAAATGGTCACCGATCTGGACCTGGTTGAGTGGCAGTTAACCGTGGCCTCCGGCCAGCCTCTGCCATTGGATCAGACATCATTACACGGCCATGGCCATGCCATTGAAGCCCGGTTGTATGCAGAAAACCCAAGGCTGGATTTTCTACCCACCTCCGGACGCATTCTGGCCCTGGAATGGCCAGAGACCCATGGCAACCTGCGTATTGATACCGGTATTCAGGCCGGTGACAGCATCACCGCCTGGTACGACCCCATGATGGCAAAAATCATTGCCAGAGGCCCCAGCCGACAAGCTGCAATAGCGCAGCTTCAGACGGCGCTGGCCCAGTATTATCAGGCAGGGATCTGCGATAACCGGGACTTCCTGGCGCATCTGCTGGCAACGCCGGCATTTATTGATGCCAAACTCAGTACTGACTTTATTGATCATCACCCTTTTCCCGCTTTATCCCCGGAGCAAAGAGAGCAGCTGTTAGCGGTTGCGGCTATTTATCAGTTTGAATGTGGCAACCTCGCCAGACCGGATGAGTTACTGCCAACCTCATTTGGCTCCACTTTCAGCACAGAATCCCTGGTTCAGCTTTATCTGGATGAACAGCGCTGGCTGGTCAGGATCGATAAACAGTCCAACCGTTATCTACTCCGTATCGGAGATAAATCACTGACGATAACCGCCAACGTTAACCACGAAACCTGCGGCGCATCCGTGAGCCTCCGTTTTGACACCACAGACGCAGAGAAATTACAGCCAATCATTTGCCGTATAGTTCACCAGCCCGGGGAATTATTGAAAGTCATTCTTCCAAAAATCAGCTATGAAGTTGCACTCCCCGGCCATCCCATGGAACAGGAAGACCATCAGGATAATGTACCTCTTGCTCCGATGAGTGGCTCCATCACCTGCGTGATGGTCAATGAGGGCCAGTCTGTGGCGCAGGGAACCCCGCTGCTGATGCTGGAAGCCATGAAGATGGAGCACTGCATCACTGCCAAAGAGTCCGGAACCGTTGAGCGGATACTTTATCAGGCCGGAGACCAGGTTGGGGCAGGTTCACCATTACTGACGTTCATCGAAAAACCATAAAAACAACAACACGGAGTAAAGGGATGTCCAGTGATACCGCCAATTCACAGCAACTGCCTGACAGGGTAACGCTGGTTGAGATGGGTGCCAGAGACGGGCTGCAGAATCAGCCGGAGATACTCACTGCCGGGATTCGCTCTGAGCTGATCAACCGTCTTGCCAGAACAGGACTGAAGCGTATTGAAGCGGGCAGCTTTGTGTCTCCAAAAGCCGTTCCGCAAATGGCAGACTCCCACAACGTTTTTGAGCTTCTTCACCGTCAACCGGGGATCACCTATGGTGCCCTGACCCCAAATCTCAAAGGTTTTGAGGCAGCCCTGGCCGCTGGCGCTGATGAAGTAGCGGTATTTGCTTCAGCCTCAGAAGGGTTCAGTCAGAAAAATATCAACTGTTCCATTGCCGAAAGCCTGCACCGTTTTGAACCGGTTATGGCTGCGGCAAAAAATCACGGTTTAAACGTCAGAGGCTATGTTTCCTGTGTGATGGGATGCCCCTATGAGGGCGAAGTCCACCCTTCCGCTGTTGCCGGGGTAGCCGAACAACTCTGGCAAATGGGCTGCTATGAAATTTCCCTGGGCGACACCATTGGCGTTGGCACGCCCCTCAACGCCAAAAAAGTGCTGGAGCACACTTCCCGGCATATTCCCGTCTCAGCCCTGGCAGCACACTTTCACAATACCTATGGCCAGGCGCTGGCCAATGTTTTAGCACTGCTCGAAGAGGGGCTTTCGATAATTGACAGCTCGGTTGCCGGTCTGGGAGGTTGTCCTTATGCCCCCGGAGCATCAGGCAATCTGGCGACGGAGGATGTGGTCTATATGCTGCACGGTATGGGCATAAAAACCGGGATAAATATGGAGGAACTGCTCAAAGCGGCTACATTCATTTGTGACCAGCTGGGCATACCCTCAAGATCAAATGCCGGGTTGGCATTGAGCCGGTCGATTCATCCTTCCGAGTGAATTACAACTCGCGAATCCAGAGAAGACCCCAGAAAAGAAGCCAAAAGAGAAAGCCAATGTCAGCACTGTGGATACCGGATCAAAACACAATAACATCATCCAATCTTCAGGCGTTTATCAACCGCGTAAAAGAAGTCACAGGTTTGCCACTGGAGGATTATTCTGATCTATACCAATGGAGCATTGAAGAGCGCCCGGCCTTCTGGCAACGGCTGGCAGAATTCTACCGCGTACAATTTCATACCCAACCCTCCGCGCCCTTAATAAACGACAGTATGCCAGGCGCTCAATGGTTTCCTGACTCAACACTGAACTATGCAGAACACCTGCTGCAACAAAGAGATAATAAAACAGCCCTGGTATTCCAAGGTGAGAATGGCCGTCGCCGAACCCTGAGCTACCGGGAACTCTATCAATCAGTAGCCGCAGCTCAACAGGGGTTGATTGAAGTCGGCATCAAAAAGGGGGATCGTATTGCGGCCTTTATGCCCAACTGCCCGGAAACCATTATTCTGATGCTGGCCGCCACAGCGCTCGGGGCAATCTGGTCATCCTGTTCGCCAGATTTTGGTATTCAGGGCGTTCTGGACCGTTTCGGACAGATTGAGCCCCGGCTCCTGCTCACGGTTGACGGTTACTTTTATGGCGGTAAAACCATCGACTGTATGGCAAAAACACCACAGATTCAGCAAAACATCCCATCGCTGGAAACCACGGTCGTTGTGCCTTTTGCCAATCCGGAACCGGATATTGTGCAACTCAACAATGCGGTGCTCTGGACTGATTTCTGCCAGCCATCCAATGAATCGGTGAGTATCGTCCCTGTCGAGTTTAATCATCCACTGTTCATTATGTACTCTTCAGGTACCACTGGCATTCCCAAGTGTATTGTTCATGGTCATGGTGGAACGCTGTTACAGCATTTGAAAGAGCTGGGTCTTCATACCGATCTGAAAGCACAGGACACGATTTTTTACTTTACCACCTGTGGCTGGATGATGTGGAACTGGCTGGTTTCATCACTGGCCCTTGGGGCCACTGTCGTTTTGTACGATGGCTCACCGTTTTATCCCGAACCTGCAACCCTGATGGATATGGCAGAGGCGGAGAAGGTTTCCATTTTTGGTACCAGCGCCAAATACATTGCCGCCCTGCAAAAAGCCGGCGTCAAACCTGCTAGCAGTCATAACCTTCAACATCTCAAAGCCATTCTATCGACAGGCTCTCCCTTGCTGCACGAAAGCTATGACTATGTCTTTCAGGAGGTAAAAGCGGATGTCCGGCTTTCTTCCATATCCGGTGGCACGGACATCATCTCCTGCTTTGCCCTGGGCTGCCCGATACTGCCGGTCTATCGCGGTGAACTGCAATGTCGTGGGCTGGGTATGGATGTTCACTTTGTGGATACCACAGGGTCTCCGCTAACTGAAGCAAAGGGAGAGCTGGTCTGTCAGTCCAGTTTCCCGTCCATGCCCGTTGGCTTCTGGAATGACCCCGATGGCAGCAAGTACCACAACGCCTACTTCAACGAGTTTGCCGGGATCTGGGCTCATGGCGATTACGGCGAGCTGACCCGGCATGGCGGCGTTATTATCCATGGCCGGGCCGATGCCGTATTAAATCCGGGAGGTGTCCGCATTGGTACTGCCGAGATTTATCGCCAGGTTGAAAAGGTAGAAGAAGTACTTGAGAGCATTGCGGTAGGACAGGAATGGGAAGACGACACACGCATTGTGTTGTTTGTGCAGCTTCGTGATGGCGTGACACTTGATGATCAATTGATCCGGAAAATCATCCAGACCATTCGCAGCAACACTACGCCTCGTCACGTTCCCGCCAAAGTTCTGCAGGTCACCGACATTCCAAGAACCATCAGCGGTAAAATCGTCGAGCTGGCAGTGCGTGAAGTTATTCATAACCGGCCGGTAAAAAATACCGATGCCCTGGCCAACCCGGATGCCCTAGATCAGTTCAGACACCGTCAGGAGCTTTTTTCCTGAGCTTTTCAAAGTACCGAAGGGCTCACGCATTTCAGGCTGGCCCGTTTCATGCGCTTCTCGGGAATTTTCACAGCAAAGTAACGCACTCAGGACTATTCTACCCTGCGGGTTGTTTGCTCTTTGTCGTGAGAATCCCCGAGTCAGGCACGAACAGGCCTTCACTACCCGTATGGCATTTTCATTATGCTGGAAGACCGAACAATCCAATTACAAAATCCCATGACTGCCTGTGGCGGTCCCGGGAATTTGAGCAGTAGGAAACCAGCACAATAATTAACGCCATCGTGAGGGAGTGATTTTGATAAATCCACCAACCATGCCCGGCAGCGTTACCGGCAGCGCCTCACAACCAGCAACAAGCCAGTCTGTTGAGCCACAGGGACGGTGGGGGCGGCTGGGTGTGTGTTCAGAATCTGACGCCATACCGTTGTTACAGGACAATAACCGGGAGGCAGATCCGGTAAACGACCACAGTGCAATAAAAAACAGACAGCAAGACGTACCGCCGCAGCATCGTAAACCGGCCAGCACCACACCCCGGACTCGCCAGCTGCCGAACCCGGCCGTGGTGCCAAGTGTTCCGTCCAACCTCGCTGCTGCCAATGGGACAGCCACAGCTGACGATAACAGTGACCGGTGGATAGCGGTGCCGGATGCTGCAACCCTGGGCAAGATCGGCCATGACCCTGACTATCCACTCAATGGTACTTACCGACAGACCGGGGATATTGATGGTAGCCAGTTGGGCCAGCCCATTGGTAATGATACTCACCCATTTACCGGCAGCCTCCGTGGCGAAAACGGCACCATTGGTAATCTCAGCCATTGTCTGGTGCAAACCCTGGGAGCTAATGGCAAGATCGATGGTCTGAGGTTTAACGGTGTCTTTATAAGAGACAAAGGTCCGGTTGCGGTAGCGGCCTGTACCATTGCAGACGCGGCCTTGGTCAGTAATATCCGCGTTAAGAATGCCCATGTAGAAGCCCTTGGCGACAGTGCGGGGATTGCCGGGGGGAATGTCCGGGGAACGGTGCTCAACACCACCGCCGTGAACTGCACAGTGGCAGCCTCCGCTGGCGTGGAAGACGCCGGAGCAGCAGGGATTGGTGCCGGGTTTCTCCGTGATAATGGCAGGGTTGTCGGCACCACTGCGGTGAACTGCACATCGGCCAGCTCTGAATATTCAGGGGCAGCAGGCATCGGTGCAGGGAGGTTTATGGCAGGTGTCAAAGCATGGGGGCGTCGTGATGGTCATGGCACGGTTGCCAACACCACGGCGGTGAACTGCAAAGTTGAAAATTCCGCTCAATATGGCGGTGCAGGCATTGGCGTGGGTACGGCTTTTAATGATGGCACGATTGCTCACACGACGGCGGTGGACTGTACAGTCGAAAACACCGGTGAGGATGGCGACGCAGGCATTGGCCTGGGCAAATCTGTTTTTTTTGACATGGTTGCCAACACCACAGCGGTGAACTGTACCGTGGCCGCTTCCGGTTTGCGTGGCAATGCAGGCATCGGCGCAGGGGGAGGCAGTTTTTCTCTGGCAAATGTTGCTAACACCACAGCCGCAAACTGCACTGTGGCACACTCCGGCCCCGGCGGGAACGCCGGTATCGGAGTGGGCATGGTTGGTGGCGGATTTGAATCTGGAAAGGTTGTTGGCACCACCGCACTGAACTGTACAGTGACAACCTCCGGCAAGAGCGCAGATGTTGGCATCGGGGTGGGAAGATTTTTAACTCATGGCAATCTTGCCTGCACCACAGCAATCAATTGCGAAGTCGACAGTGAGTATGGAGATGCTGGTGTCATGGGTGGTCCTGAAGCTGGTATCTGTAATGTCCGAATCAATGGACAGTGGCAGAACAATACCGACCCTGGTTGTCATCCCTGGCTGGAAAATTTATGTGCAGGTATTGACCCTGGTCTGCTGCCGCCGAATTATCGACCCGATGTTTATAATTTTACGGCACTGGCAAACAATCAAATTCGTCAGTGTGGGTTCTTCCCGACCACAATCCCAACAACAATCCCAACAACAACCCCACCCACATCGGGTAAAAGCAGCTCAAGGGATGTGAACCTGAATCAAGCCGCTTTAGCCGCTATAGCCCTGGGCGGTGTACTCTTGGTGCTGGTGGCTGGCTTGTGCATCTACCGCTACTATCGCAACCGGGCATCGCCTGCGGCTGGCTATAGCCCCCTATTGTCCGGGAGTACAGGAGACAATCCCGTGAACAGATCCCCCGAATGCTCCGTGAACTCACTGCCCGATATTGCCGAAGAAAGCGATGATGATGAATTGGTGCCATTACTCAGGTTGGTATATCCACCGAAGGTGGTGAAAGTCATTTGCTCACTGAAAGGGCGTTTATCATGAATAGCGTCACAAATTCGATCAACAATTTGAGTAATTTTTCCACCTGTGCTCTCTGTAACGTCCCAACAACCAGTTCATTTGGCGGGCGATCGGTAGTCACCGCGTCGTGCAGCAAGTCCCACCAATTCCATCTTGACTGCATTCTTAAACCATTGCTTGATCAAGCCAGGGCTGGGGCTAGGCGGAGTATACTGCATTGTACTGTCTGCTCGGAGCAACCTGTCCTGCCGTTGCTTCGTGACTCTCAGCCTGTCGCTGAACATGCCTGTCGTTATGGGGATCTGGAAGCATTGGAAAAGGTGTTGGATCTTGATATCAACAATATAGGCTGGGAACAACCCGGAGCAGCCACTTATGGCGATAATCTGGAGAGCAGAGTTAGCGACCTGGGACGGATGGCCGCTAAACACGGTCAGGTTGAGTGCTTGCAATTATTGTGGGAAAAATCAAAAGGGCAAGGGCCACTCCCCAAGCCTAACCATGTCTTTTATGCAGCGGCTGCCAATGGCCGGATTGAGTGTATGGAGTGGGTATTAAGCACCTGGGTCAACAGGATAAGCAGAGATTACATTACCGAAAAACTTAATAAGGCAATGCGTGAAGCTGCCAGAGAAGGTCAGGTAGAGTCTATGCGGTATTTGCTGAAAGAGGGGGCAAACGCAGCTGTTAGCGCTCTGCATTGTGCCTCGCTAAAAGGCCAAACTGATTCAATCCGATTTCTGCTGAAATCATGTGACAGTTTTAAGGGTCTCGACAGTAAACGACATACTGAGATTTTAAATAAGTCTCTGACATACGCCACCGACAAAAATCAACCCGGGAGTGTGCAAGTTTTGCTCGAGGAGGGACGAAAACTCGTTGGTCGTCTTGATCTCAATGATGCTTTGTTCAATGCCATTAGGCATGGCAGCACCCAGTGCATACAACCTCTGATTGCTGAAGGTGCTGACATTAATGGCAGACTGAAAGGATTCGACGTTGCTTATCACACGCTTCTTACCCGGTCGGTTAGTTGTCAAGACAAAAAGCTCATGAATGCAGTTATGCTCGCCGGGGCAAATGTCGATGTTAAAAACCAGTTTGGCGACTGCGCACTTCATATCGCCGCTGGACTTGATGATGTTACCTACCTGCGAAAACTCCTTGAGTCTGGGGCGGATTGCAATGCCAGAGATCAACAGGGCCGTACAGCCCTCCACCTGGGCAGCCGGACTGACAATGTAGAATGTGCCGAAACTCTGATCAGGGCTGGGGCCAATATTAATGCCAGAGACTGCTCCGGTGAAACTCCGCTCTTTGCGGCTACCAGAAAAAACAATATTAGATATATTTTGACCCTTATTGATGCCAATGCAGATATTAACGTCAAAAACTACAGGGACAAGACGGCGCTGGATTTTGCCAGTGATGCACAATGCAAGCGAGCACTTATCGGAGCCGGAGCCAAGTACAGCTGGGATTTAAATCCATTAGATGCTGCAGACGCTTTGGACGATAGAAGACAGTGCACTTTAACCTGATCCAGATTGGCTGCTTTGGTTTGGACAAGAGAAAAACCCGTTCTTTTCTTGCTATTCCATGGGCAGGCCGATGCCGTATTAAATCCGGGAGGTGTCCGCATTGGTACTGCCGAGATTTATCGCCAGGTTGAAAAGGTTTTTCATTATGCTGGATGACCGGACAATCAAATTGCAAAGACCCATGACTGCCTGCGGCGGTCCCGGGAATATGAGCGATAGGAAACCAGCACAATAATTAACGCCATCATGAGGTAGTGATTTTGATACAGCCACCAGCCATGCCCGGTAGCGTTACTGCCAGCGCCTCGCGACCTGCAACAACCCAGTCTGCCGAGCCACAGGGACGGTGGGGACGACTGGGTGTGTGTTCAGAATCTGACGTCATACCGTTGTTACCGGACAATACCCGGGAGGCAAACCCGGTAAACGACTACAGTGCAATAAAAAACAGACCGCAAGACCTACATCGTAAATCGGCCAGCACAACACCCCGAACTCGCCAGCTGCCGAACCCGGCCGTGGTGCCAAGTGCTCCGTCCGGCCTTGCTGCTGCCAATGGGACAGCCACAGCTGACGATAACAGTGGCCGGTGGATAGCGGTGCCGGATGCTGCAACCCTGGGCAAGATCGGCCATGACCCTGACTATCCACTCAATGGTACTTACCGACAGACCGGGGATATTAATGGTAGCCAGTTGGGCCAGCCCATTGGTAATGATACTCATCCGTTTACCGGCAGCCTCCGTGGCGAAAACGGCACCATTTGTAATCTCAGCCATTGTCTGGTGCAAACGCTCGGTGGTCCGGGCCGGATCGATGGCCTGAGCTTTAACGGTGCAAATATAAAAGACAAAGGCCCGGTCGCGGTAGCGGCCTGTACCATTGCAGACGCTGCCATGGTCAGTAATATCAGCGTTAACAATGCCAGGGTAGTAGCCCTGGGTGACAGTGCGGGGATTGCCGGGGGGGATGTCCGGGGAACGGTGTTCAACACCACCGCAGTCAACTGCTCCGTGGCAACTTCCGCTAGCGGCGAAGAGACCGGGAACGGGAACGCAGGTATTGGTGCCGGGCTACTTCGTGGTAATGGTAATGTTGTCGATACCACTGCGGTGAACTGTCACGTGACAGCTACCCTCAGGGATGGAAGTGCAGGCATCGGCGCGGGTACGGCTTTTGGGACTGGCACGCTTGCTGACACCACGGCGGTGAACTGCACAGTCGAAAACTCCGGAGATTATGGCTACGCAGGTGTTGGCGCAGGCAGAGCTGCTTTTTTTGGTATGGTTGCCGACACGACAGCCGTGAACTGTAACGTGACAGCTTCCGGCCTGGATGGAAGTGCAGGCATCGGCGTGGGGGGAGGCGTTTTTAGTTTGGCAACTGTTGCCAACACCACAGCGGTAAACTGCAATGTGACAACCTCCGGCACTCGCGGGGGTGCCGGCATCGGGGCGGGCACGCTTTTAACTGGACTTGATTCTACAAAGATTGCTGACACCACCGCACTGAACTGTACCGTGGCATCCTCCGGAAAGGACGCATGTGCTGGCATCGGAGCGGGAATATTAGATTCTAAAGCCATCGTTGCCAGCACCACAGCGATAAATTGCGAAATCGACAGTGAATATGCAGTGTCTCCTATCACGGGTGGTTCTGACCCTGATATCTGTAATGTCCGTGTCAATGGACACTGGGAAAACAATACCGTCCCTGGTTGTCAGCCCTGGCTGGATAATTTATGTGCAGGTATTGACCCTGGTCTGCTGACGCCAGATTGTCGGCCTGGTGAGGCACTGGCAAACAATCCTGTTCGTCAGTGTGGGTTCTTCCCTGTCGTCCCGACAACAACCCCAACCACTTCCAGCAATAGCAGCTCAAGGGCTTTGGACCTGAGTCAAGCCGCTATAGCCGGTATTGCCCTGGGCGGTGTGCTTTTTGTACTGGTGGGGGTTTTGTGCATCTACCGCTACTGTCGCAACCGGGCATCATCTGCGGCTGGTTATAGCCCCATATTGGCCGGGAGTACAGGGGACAATCCCGTGAACAGATCCCCCGAAGGCTCCGTGAACTCACTGTCCGATATTGCCGAAGAAAGCGATGATGATGAATTGGCGCCGTTACTCAGGTTGGTATAGCCACCAACAGCGGCAATTCTGCGAGCAATATACTTCAGAACGCAGCGTGCGCCCAAAAAGGGATAAAGTGCGTGGAATAATTTAGTCTGGATTGTAGCAGCCAACCTTCGACTCCGCTTCAGGATGAACGGAGATCAAGCTCGAAACAGGGAAGTTCCGAAAAAGTGCTTTTCAGGAAACAGTGGTTGCCACCACAGGAATCTGTGACCTTGTTCGTCTGGGAAATACGGGAATTCAGTCCCCCATAACGTGACCTTCCCGTCGTGGATCAGCAGCCCCTTCCAGGCCTGACTTCTTTATAACAATGGCATGCAGACCGCTGTTCAGATCACGGACCGATACCTTATACCCCATTGCTTTTAGTGGTTTTACCAGCTTTTCCGCATCCGTTCCGGACTCAAGTTCATAAGAGCCCTGCATATTGATTCGGTGAGATAGACTAACGGCTTCATCCACGGGTAATTGCCAGTCCAGATGAGCAATAACTGTTTTGACAACATGAACAATTATACGACTGCCACCCGCTGAGCCAAGAACCATATAGGGCTTGCCATCACGTAACACGATAGTGGGCGTCATAGAAGACATTGGTCGTTTCCCTGGTGCTATGCGATTGGCTACCGGTTTGCCATCAATCAATGGACGGAAGGAAAAATCCGTCATGGAGTTATTCAATAGAAAACCACGGACCATCAGGCGTGAATCAAAAGCATTCTCTACGCTGGAGGCCATCGCCACCGCATTGCCATCACCATGCACAGGACGTCCTTCAGGATAAAAGTAGTTTCTCGTGTTTTCATAACGCCCCAGACGTGTCTGGTCCATGGCAACAAGTACCACAACGCCTACTTCAACGAAATTGGCCAATCCGGATGCCCTGGATCGGTTCAGACACCGACAGGAGCCTTTTTCCTGAGCTTTTCGAAGTACTGAAGGGTATCAATACGGGCTCACGCATTTCAGGCTGGCCCGTTTTATGCGCTTCTCGGGAATTTTCACGGCAAAGTAACGCATCCAGGGCTATTCTACCCTACGGATTGTTTGCTCTTTTGCGTGAGAATCCCCGAGTCAGGCACGAATAGGCCTAGGCCTTACCCACCCGTGTGGCATTTTCATTATGCTGGATGACCGAACAATCAAATTGCAAAGACCCATGACTGCCTGTGGCGGTCCCGGGAATATGAACGGTAGGAAACCAGCACAATAATTAATGCCAACATGAGGGAGTGATTTTGATACAGCCACCAACCATGCCCGGCAGCGTTACTGCCAGCGCCTCACAACCAGCAACAAGCCAGTCTGTCGAGCCACAGGGACGGTGGGGACGACTGGGTGTGTGTTCAGAATCTGACGCCATACCGTTGTTACAGGGCAATACCCGGGAGGAAAACCCGGTAAACGACCACAGTTCAATAAAAAACAGACAGCAAGACCTTCAGCGTAAACCGGCCAGCACATCGCACCGGACTCGCCAGCTGCTGAACCCGGCCGTGGTGCCAAGTGCTCCGTCCGGCCTCGCTGCTGCCAATGCGACAGCCACAGCTGACGATAACAGTGACCGGTGGATAGCGGTGCCGGATGCTGCAACCCTGGGCAAGATCGGCCATGACCCTGACTATCCACTCAATGGTACCTACCGACAAACCGGGGATATTGATGGTAGCCAGTTGGACCAGCCCATTGGTAATGATACTCATCCGTTTACCGGCAGCCTCCGTGGTGAAAACGGCACCATTGGTAATCTCAGCCATTGTCTGGTGCAAACCCTGGGAGCTGAAGGCCTGATCGATGGCCTGAGCTTTAACGGTGTCTTTATAAGAGACAATGGCCCGGTCGCGGTCGCGGCCTGTACCATTGAAGACGAGGCCATGGTCCGTAATATCCGCGTTAAAAATGCCCATGTAGAAGCCCTTGGCGACAGTGCGGGGATTGCCGGGGGGAATGTCCTGGGAACGGTGCTCAACACCACCGCAGTGAACTGCACAGTGGCAGCCTCCGCTGGTGGGGAATGCGCTGGATCAGCAGGGATTGGTGCCGGGTTTCTTTATAATGGCACGGTTGTCGGCACCACTGCGGTGAATTGCACATCCGCCAACTATGAATATTCAGGGGCCGCAGGCATTGGTGCCGGGAGGTTTATTGCAGGTTTTAAAGCAGTGGGGCGTCGTGATGGTCATGGCACCGTTGCCAACACCACGGCCGTGAACTGCAAAGTTGAAAACTCCGCTCGATATGGAAGTGCAGGCATTGGCGTGGGTACGGCTTTGAATCATGGCACGATTGCTCACACCACGGCGGTGGACTGTTCAGTCGAAAACACCGGTGATTATGGCGACGCAGGTATTGGCCTGGGCAACGCTGTTTTTTTTGACATGGTTGCCAACACCACCGCGGTGAACTGTACCGTGGCCGCTTCCGGTTTGCGTGGCAATGCAGGCATCGGCGCAGGGGGAGGCAGATTTCCTTTGGCAAATGTTGCTAACACCACAGCCGCAAACTGCACTGTGACAACCTCCGGCCCGGGCGGGAGCGCCGGTATCGGGGCAGGCATGATTGGTGGCGGATTTGAATCTGAGAAGATAGTTGGCACCACCGCATTGAACTGTACAGTGACAAGCTCCGGCAAGAGCGCAGATGCTGCCATCGGAGCGGGGGGATTTCCCTATTATGACAATATTGCCTGCACCACAGCGATCAATTGCGAAGTTGACAGTCAGTATGGAGATGCTGGTGTCATGGGTGGTCCTGAAGCGGGTATTTGTAATGTCCGTGTCAATGGAGACTGGCAAAACAATACCAACCTTGGTTGTCATCCCTGGCTGGATAATTCAGTTGCAGGTATTGACCCTGGTCTGCTGCCGCCGAATTATCGGCCCGATGTTTATAACTTTACGGCACTGGCAAACAATCAAATTCAACGGTGTGGGTTCTTCCCGACCGCAATGCCGACCACAATCCCAACAACAATCCCGACAACACCCCCCACCACTTCGGGTAAAAGCAGCTCAAGGGATGTGAACCTGAATCAAGCCGCTTTAGCCGCTATAGCCCTGGGCGGTGTACTCTTGGTGCTGGTGGTTGGCTTGTGCATCTTCCGCTACTATCGCAACCGGGCATCACCTGCGGCTGGCTATAGCCCCATATTGGCCGGGAGCACAGGGGACAATCCCGTGAACAGATCCCCCGAAGGCTCCGTGAACTCACTGCCCGATATTGCTGAAGAAAGCGATGATGATGAATTGGCGCCGTTACTCAGGTTGGTATAGCCACCAACAGCGGCAATTCTGCGAGCAATATACTTCAGAACGC
>NZ_JBLYNV010000019.1:0-84550 GCF_049310165.1 Endozoicomonas sp. ALE010
CCCCCGATGCCGGCGTATGCTGATTCACCCTTGGTTTTGACCGTGCTGTTCACAGCCATGGTTTTGTCAACCGTTCCGTAAACCCGCCCCCCCCCGATGCCGGCGTCTGCATAGTCACCCGAGTTGACAATATGAACATCTTTCGCCCGGATATTACTGACTGTGCCAGTATCATCAACAACACAGGCTGCTAACCCGGTCGGCTTCGCGGAATTTTTTATATTGGCACGAGTAAACTGAAGGTCACTGATGTTGCCTTGCAGAGTGTCAACAAAACAGTCAGACAGGCCGCTGATAGTATGGCACTGCCCATCGTACTCCCCGGTGAATGTGCCAATGGGTTTATGGTCTTTACTGACAACAATATCCGCTGTCTGTTGATATTTGCCGTTTGGTGGAAATTCGGGATGTCGACCAATCTTGCCCAGGTCTTCTGCATTATTAATCTGTTTCGAATTCGCATACTGAAAAGAGCTGGCCAGCGTGCCAAGGGCAAGTAGCCCTTTGGTTCCCTGACTCCCTTGATAGCGGGCCGTGGATGGCTGTTGAAAGGTTACGTCTTTCGAGCCGGGTTCTTTTTCCTGAGCCTCTTCCCGGGTTTCTTTTGATGTCTGTGGTAATTCCGGTTTTGTATCCGGCCCGGGCGAACCGCTCCCGGACCAGGCACTGGCCATATCTTTCGCTATGAAAAGGATGGAACTCGACGGCAGGATAGTTGCTGTGGCCAGTCGCAGAAGATCTTCCACTGCTTTGCGGGAGTTGAAACCGAGGCAAGGATCTTCTGTTGGAATCAATGATTTCGCAAATGCTTTAGAAATAGCAACGCCATGGCCGAGCCAGGAATATTCGGCGCCATTCCCTGAACATTGGGAAGACGTGTCACATAATGGTTGCTGAATGGATTGCTGAATGGGTTGCTGAATCATAAACAGGACTCCTGATGTTGTCGTACATGGTTTCAATGAGTTTGACGGGTTGTCGTTATCGTAAGCCTCAGCACTCCGTTCGTCCTGAGTGCTGAGCTTGTCGAAGCATCGAAGGGCGCAAACTCCGGGCCATGATAGATCGTGCCAACACACTTCGACTCCGCTCAGGATGAACGGAGTTGGTACACGTCAATCTCATTGAAATGATGTAGTAGTGCATAACAGTACATTAGAAAGTGCACAAAAAATGACGGCGCACTCCCTTGTTCGTTTATGCAGTGACGTAAAAGTTCCCGGGTTATGTTTTTTTTAGTGGGCGCGATGCCTACGTTAAAAGTGTCGTGTTATCTTTATACTTGAATGGTGGTAAAACTAATTAAAATTAGCGAAAAATGTAGCGTTTTAATCCTTCCACCTTATTGATGGCCGTTTATTCAGATGTAATTATGTATTCCTGTTCGTCTATGCAGTGACGTAAAATTTTCGAGTTATTTTTTTTATTTTAGGGTTTAAAAAGTCACACCATCGTTTATCCATTAGCCAATTTCTTTTTTTGCACCATCGAAAACCAGCCCGTCAACCGCCCAAAAAAGAAGCATCCCTGATCAGCAGGGCAGTCTATTCTCGGCCAACTGCTTAGGAATTGTCCCGAAATAATTTCCACATTTTGGGCTCGATCTCCGTTCATCCTGAGTGCTGAACTTGTCGAAGCATCGAAGGGTGATTGGCACAATACATGAGGCCGGAGTTCACGCCCTTCGACAGGCTCAGGACGAACGTAGTACATGGTTTCAATGAGTTTGACGTGTACGATCTCCGTTCACCCTGAGCGGAGTCGAAGGGTGCTTGGCACGATCTATCAGAGTCCGGAGTTTCCGCCTTTAGGCCCTATGGGTCCTTCGATGCTTCGACAAGCTCAGCACTCAGGACGAACGGAGTGCGGAGGCACGACAACCCGTCAAACTCATTGAAACCATGTAGTAGTTTTGAAACTCAGAAATGTCGAAGTTATTTCAGGACAGCTCATCAGCCATTGGGGAATCAGCGCTCTGGTGCAGTGGTCAGGCCAAAATGCTGCTGTGAAAAAGCAACCCGTTCTTCAATAGGCAGGTCATGTTTTCGAAGGGATTCAATCATTTTCAGCCTGGGCTCGATCCCCTGGCCATTGGCAATCTGAATCGCCAGCCCCGGTCGGGCGTTGAGCTCCAGAATCAGAGGGCCAAGATGTTTATCCAGCACCAGATCGACACCCAGGTAGCCCAGGTTGGTCATCTCATAGCAGGCAGCAGACAGGCATAATATCTTATGCCAGTGGGGCACATTGAGGGTTGAGAAATTGTGGCCCGTATCCGGATGAAGGCTGACCGGCAAATCATGCTGCACACTTCTCAGGCTGTTGCCGGTTGCCATGTCCAGGCCGACGCCGACTGCCCCCTGGTGCAGGTTGGCCTTGCCATCGGATTTCCGGGTGGCCAGGCGCATCATCGCCATAACCGGAAAGCCCCGGAACACAATGACCCGGATATCCGGTACACCTTCAAAGCTGTAGTCATTAAAAATGGGGTCAGCGACGATCAGGTTTTCGATAACGGCGAAGTCTGATTTGCCGCCCAGACTGTAGAGACCGCCGAGAATATTGGACACATCACGGCTAATGGCGTCAAAGGATAGACTTTCGCCGCTGGCCTTGACGTATCGATCACCATCACGACCGGTAATCACCAGAATGCCTTTGCCGCCACTGCCCTTGGCCGGTTTGATAACAAACTTATCCAGTGGTTCCAGAATGCCCTTTAACTTGCGGATATCGGACTGGTATTCAATCACGCCAATCAGTTTTGGTACATCAACACCGGCTTTCTCGGCCATGCGTTTGGTGGTCAGTTTGTCGTCCACCAGGGGCAGGAGGCGTCTGGGGTTATATCGGGAGATATAATTCAGGTTGCGGCTGTTCATGCTGAGTATCCCGGACTCTCTGAGCCGGGAGGGTGTGGTAATTGAGTTTTTTGCCAGCGTGTTGTGCACAAAGCTTGTTAACCATCCCATGGAAACCGACCTCTACTTATCCGAATGAACCAGTGGATAGAACCGCTTGAGTTCAAGCATTCGATAGCCAGTGTACTGACCAAGCAGCAGAACAATGCCCAACAAGGTGAGCATCAGTTCAGGGAAGTTGAAGGTGAGCTGTTCAACAATGGGATTGGACATCAACAGGTAACTCAGGGTGGCTACCAGAAGACTGCCGCCGCCTTCTTTCACGACATCGCCGGGGCCTTCTTCTTCCCAGAGGATGGACATCCGCTCAATGGTCCATGCCAGAATGATCATCGGGAAGAAA
Source organism: Endozoicomonas sp. ALE010 (assembly GCF_049310165.1). Taxonomy (NCBI): domain Bacteria; kingdom Pseudomonadati; phylum Pseudomonadota; class Gammaproteobacteria; order Oceanospirillales; family Endozoicomonadaceae; genus Endozoicomonas; species Endozoicomonas sp. ALE010. Next base: position 3,265 of record NZ_JBLYNV010000019.1, read on the forward strand.
GTGACCGTCAGTGCCTGGGTGATGCCCAGCTTCCAGCTGAAGATACTCATGGCGGCCATGATCAGAATGACTACAATGATGACAGCCCCCAGCCGTGCAACTAGCAGCATGTTTTGCTGACTGAGGAAAGACCGTATCCATAAACCAATGGATACCAGGGAGGTGAAAATCACCAGCCCGGGTATTAATTGAGTTTGCAGGAAAGCCATGGCAATAAGCACCGGCATAAAGGTGCCGGAGGTGCGCAGACCAACGATGATGCGCATAAATAGCACAACCAATACCCCGATCGGTATCAACAGAATGATCTTAAAGGCATTCTGGACTTCCAATGGCAGGGAGTAGATGGAAAAGTCTATTAAGGCGGCACCATCCTGGTTTGCCTGAGTGAGTGCCAGCTCCCGGGTTGGCGCATTCTGGGAGATAATAGAGAACCGGACGTCAGAGTTAACCCCGCCCATCACATCCAGTAGTGATTTGGCCCCGCGCTGCCAGAGAAAGAAGGCGTCCGGGTTGCCTGCTTTACCGGTTTTGGGATCAAAGAGCTGCCATTCGGTGCCATCATAAACCTCTATCATGTCGATAATGGGTTGTCTGCGTCGGCCATCTTCCAGGTGCAGGCCCCGGACAATGCGAGCGGGGATATTATTCATGTGGAGTAGATTGACCAGCAAGTCCGGAAGCTTGACCCCTTCTTCCACCATGCCGAGCAGCATATTGGTGTTCTGGCCGGGTTCTTTGGCATTAAACTGGCTGATCATGGAGCCGGCAAAACTGACCGTGTCTGCTGAGTGTTCAGTCACCTGTTTTAACAGGCTTTTGGCCGCGGTTTGATAGGGCTCCGGAAGCACGGGCGCAATGAACGGTTCGGGCTGGTCATTCACGTTGGGGTTGATGCCGGGCTCCAGCCGGATCTTAACCTTATAAAACAGATCCTGGCGACCATCCGCTTTGCGGATGCTCCAGACGGCACGGCGCTGACCGCCATCATTGGTCTGGTTAATGCCGTAGCCGGGTGAGGCAAAGGATTCATCGAGAATTCTTACATCGGGCTGCTGATCCGGAAGGGTCAGGCTTGCCTGGGCAGCCTGTCCCCGGGCTTTGAAGCTTACCCAGGCTTCAATACTCCAGACAGTAGAGACATCCTTGCCCAATAGCGGAAAACCCAGTGCAAAGTGTTTGTACAGGGTTAATCCAAGGCCGGCAACAATCAGTCCGGCAATCATAAGGCCAAGCTGAAAACGACCTTTCATTCTTTTCCTCGCTTTTAACTGTCTATCTTGGGTTCAGTTGATATAAGGGAGCCTGGCTAAACGGTGCCCGGCTAGTACATGGTTTCAATGTCCAGGCTGGGTTTCCTCTATCAATGACGCCCAAACTCCATTCGTCCTGAGCCTGCCGAAGGACCCATAGGGCCTAAAGGCGGAAACTCCGGACTCTGATAGATCGTGCCAATCACCCTTCGACTCCGCTCAGGGTGAACGGAGATGGTACACACACTCTTTGAAAAGGTGTACCAGGCTGTATGCCGCTCAGGGCTTTTTTTCCGCTCAGGGCTGTTTTTCCGCTCAGGGCTGTTTGGTATCCGATGTGTATTCTCTGGATACATCCACAAGCGCTCGTTTTTCAAGGAAACGGGCACCGATCAATGCCGGGAATTCATAGTTTTCCCGGCTGCGCAAAGTGAATTGTGTCGGTACAAGGATGTCACCAATGCTGGCGTTCAACGTGATCACCGGGCGTCGTTCAGGCTCTTCTCCATGACGTTTGATCCGAACAAACCGGGTGACCGGCTCCTGCATGGATATAAGGTCACCAGTGGAGTTTGCCAATCGGAAGCGAACCCAGTCTTGGCCATCTTTTTCGAAAAACTCCATATCCCGTGCATCTATGGATGAGGTCAGGGCACCGGTATCAATTCGGGCTTTGAGGACCGTATCGGCATCAGGCAGCGTCATATGTTCAACAGCGCCCACGGTGACCAGACCTTTAATGCTGACCGGTTTGATGATAGCCCTGGTGTAGGATTTCTGGGTAACGGGAACCAGGGCTTTACGGTTATTGGAGCTGATCACCGTTTTAGTGGCAATATGCTTCTGATTGACGTCGATAACGGCCAGATCCTGCATAAAGCTGCGCCCGATCAGCAGCGGTGACTCATAGTTGCTGCGATCAGTCAGTGAAACAGGCACTGACTGGGTAATGTCACCGATGGTTATGGTCATCATGACAATTGGGCGCTCCACCGATGGGAGCCCCGGACGTTTGATCCGGGTGACACTTTTCAGCGGTAACTCCATCAGCTCAGTCCCTATGGACGTACGATGCAGCTCAAACCTGACCCACTTTTTGCCATCACGCTCAAAAAACTGGATCTCTCTGGCATCCACGGAACTGTTTTCTGCGCCGGTATCCAGCTTTGCCTCCATTTTGAGGTTCAGGTTTGGCAGGGTAGCGGTTTCGTTGATGCCAAGAACGAGCAGGCCATCCTGGTGAGCCGGTGTCTGGATGGTCTGCTCACGAATGGTAATCGTATGGGTATCGGCAGGAGGCTTTGTTTGTGCCTCGGGCCTTGCTGGCACCATGGGGTGTTCCGACGTCTCCGGAACTGGAACGGGTTGGGTAGTACGAGAATCGTCCTTGGCAGGACGCTCTTTATAAAAAGCTGTCTGGCATCCGGTTAAAATCATGGTTAAAACGAATAAAGCTGGCAGAGCCAAGTTGCGGAACATGTGACAAGCACTACGTTTTTTTGGGGACTATTTAAGGCGCACGCATTGTATGCGTGCAGCCATGGCGGTTGCCTGTCATCAACAAAACCGTAGTGCCTAAAGGAGTCCGGTGATAGTGGCTGAAGTATTGGCAACTAAAAGCGCAGAAGCTTACTTGATCTGCCTTCGCTTGCCAATTGTTAATCTTGACTAAATTCTGAGATATCTCTGCAGCCGCTCTATAAGCCAGCCCGGATAGCCAGGCTACCCGGGTAACAAACAATGGTTGTGATTTATTATGGCGTTTGACAGTTCGAAGCAGGTCTGATGATCAAGCCAATTAGAACGGTAATGATTAATACAGCCAGAGACGGAAGTAGCCAGACCAGGTGTGCTTCATAGCCGGGCATCATGCTGAAAGGCTGTAAAAAAGGCTGTAGCACTGAAAAATCTTTTATGCGAAGTGCATCAATGATGCTGAAGGTGAAAATGACCGCCAGTGTGGCCCGGTAAGTCAGGACGGGCCTGGGCAGCCAGTCACGAATAAGCCCCAGGAAAATCAATGTTATGGAGATTGGGTAGAGAATCAGAAGTACCGGAATAAAAAGGTCAATAATCTCGTTTAACTCCATATTGGCAAAAAAGACACAGACAATGCTGATGACGGTGACAATGGTTCGATAGCTGACCCTATCGAACATTTCATCAAAGTACTCACTGGCGGCGGTGATACAGCCAATGGCCGTAGTCAGACAGGCCAGGGTGACCACAGCCGCGAGCAGTGCTATCCCGGTGGTTCCGAACAGTGTCTCGGCATAAAGGGTCAGGATTTGCCCGCCGTTGTCCGGATCGGGGGCTATCTCCCGGCTGGTGGCTCCCAGGTAGAAAAGAGAGAGGTACACCAGGGCAAGCCCGGCCGCTGCGATGATGCCGGTAATGATACTGTAATGAAACAGGCTGGACTTATCTTCAATACCATGGGACTTGAGATTGGTGATGATGACAATGCCGAACATCAGTGCTGCGAGGGCATCCATGGTCATATAACCCTCAAGGAATCCCTTGATAACCGGCGATTCGGTATAAGTACCCATGGCCTGCCCGGGAATACCGAGTGGTGAAAAAATGGGGGAGAGGCCGAGAATGACCAGCAGGGCAATCAGCGCCGGAGTGATCAGTTCGCCTACCGACTCCAGCAGTTTTCCGGGCCGGATAGACAGATACCAGGAGATACTGAAAAAGATCAGGCTGAATATCAGCTGGCTGAGCTTGCCGGGTTCCGCCAGAAACGGTGTGATTCCCACTTCAAAAGAGACCAGGGCGGTCCTTGGAACGGCATACAAGGGGCCAATAATCAGGTAAATGCAGGAGCCAAGGGCGATGATCAGGGCTCTGGGCATTTCGCCACTGATTTCGTTGAATCCGCCACCCACTCTGGCGATGGCAACAATGCCCAATAGTGGCAGGCCGACGCCGGTAAGCAGGAAGCCTGCAGCGGCATACCACATATCCTGACCTGCCAGTTGTCCCACCATGGGGGGGAAAATCAGGTTTCCTGCCCCGAGAAACATGGCAAATACCATAAACCCCATACCGACAATATTCTGTAAACTCAGTTTTTGTTTCATGTTTTCAGCTTCCAGAATTCCCGATTATTGAAGTTTTACCGGGATCTGCTCCTTTTTTACATTAATTAAATAGTCTTTCTGATGACAGATAACCAGCTGCCTGCTATCAGTATGGACGCTATCTGTGAAAGTGGTAGCAGGGCAATCGACGAGCCTGAAAAGCATGACGGCAATCATTTAATGATTGCCCGGTGGTGCTGAACAAAGGTCATCATGGGGCTGATCATTGCTGATTTGCTGCAAGCTTTCCTGCAACAGGCAGATCAGGGTTTCATGATCACCGGCTTCCAGGAAAACATCCGGGCTTTGGCTCAGCCGGTTGTCCCAGAGCACTGCCATATTGTAGGGCTCACCAAAGGGTGGAATGGCTCCGGGCTCGCAGTCTTTGAACCTGGAGTTAAGTTCGTGTTCTGTGGCGAACTGCAGTTTTGAGTTGGTGATTTGGCTCACCTGGTGAATATTGACCCGGTTGGCCGCAGGTAAAATGGCCATCAGGTAGTGATCAAGACTATCTTTCAGGACCACTGCCTTGGCCAGCTGGTGCAATGGAATCCGGGCGGCGATGGCGCTCTGCACGGAACTTTTGCTGGGTTGATGTCGGATGGTTTGATAGGGAATATGCTGCCTGGCAAGGTAATCGTAAACTGTGTTGGCAATGCTCATGATGAAATCACCCCAGTAAATTCTGGCTTGAGGTGAAAAGAGTATAGCCGCTGATGGTTGTATTTCAGGGGCTATCGGTATTACAACCAGCCTTTACGTTTAAAAAACAGAAAGGTGGCTAACGCGCTCAACAACATCAGTCCGAGTGCAATTGGGTAGCCGAACTCAATCGAGAGCTCTGGCATGATTTTGAAATTCATCCCGTAAATACTGGCAATCAGTGTCGGCGGGAGGAACATAACGGCGGCCACTGAGAAAATCTTGATTATGTTGTTTTGCTCAAGATTGATGTAGCCCATGGTGGACTCCATCAGAAAGTTGATTTTCTCGAACAGGAAGCCGGTGTGTGGTGTCAGGGATTCAATATCCCGAAGCATATCCCTGATATTGTCCTTCTGTTCATCATTGAGCATGTGGCTGCATGCGCGCATCAGGTAACGAAGTGAGCGCTGGGTATCCAGCAGATTCAACCTGACTTTGCCATTCAGGTCCTCCTGAAGTGTGATAGTGCGCAGCTGCTCATCAACATCTTTATACTGCTCTGACAGCGCATTCTGGCTGACTTCTTCCAGGTCCTCGTAAACCTCTTCCAGAGTATCAGCAAGGTATTCAACCTTGGCATCAAACAGCGCAATGATCACCTCCAGAGGCGTTGCTGCCTTGATATGCTGGGTTTTAAGGTGTTTGCGCATCAGCCTGAATAAACCGGTGGGCTCATCCTGAAGGGTGATCAGTTTATCGGGTCTGAGGTTGAATGCGACGTTAATATTTCTCAGCTCGTGGCCGGACCTGTGGGGAAACAGGGAGCGAATATGTATACCGCTTTCGGTTTCAAAGTAGCGGGAGGAAATTTCAATCTCTCCCAGATCTTCTTCTTCGGGCAGGCAGCCCGGGAAGTGGGTTGTTAACCATTGGTGCTCAGCACTGTCCGGCTCTGTTGCTTCCAGCCATATAGTGCCCTTGGCCGACGGGAAATCTGGCGACACCCGGTCAATGGAAAACTGGTTATCCTGAGCACTATAGGCAAAGATCATAGTTACTGCCTTATTGATAACGAAATAGATTGGCTGACTCGAAGTTATAGTGCCAGCCACCAAACTATCTATCTGAACGACCAGACCCTGAATATTTCAAAAAACAACGGAGGATATTGTCATTTCAGATTTCAGAGGGTTGCACCGTTTGGTCACAAAAAAGGAGAGGGATTGTACGATAATTGACTTCTATTAGGATAGTGGGAATGTGCTAGTACATGGTTTCAATGAGTTTGGCGGGTTGTCGTGCCTCCGCACTCCGTTCGTCCTGAGTGCTGAGCTTGTCGAAGCATCGAAGGACCCATAGGGCCTAAAGGCGGAAACTCCGGACTCTGATAGATCGTGCCAAGCACCCTTCGACTCCGCTCAGGGTGAACGGAGATTGTACACGTCAAACTCATTGAAACCATGTACCAGGTGCTACTAAACTGGCAGGGTAGTATAAGGAAAGAGACTGGGCTGAACGCTCTGATGACGGGGAGGCGCTACACCCGCAAAACGGTCTCAATGCAGGTCGGATCGCGAGCCGACTCGTGCCCCAACCGCATGCATCATGAAACTCAGTTATCAAGGTGTAATGGCATCATGGCTTGACGCTTCACGCAGTACATGGATTAATGCACTGCATATTTCGTTACAGCTCGCAGCCTCCCGAATGGCCTTACCATTATGGTCAGCTATGATAAAACTGTCTTCGACCTTTTCCCCAAAGGTGGCAATTTTGGCACCGTGTACCTGCAGATCCAGTCTGGCGAAGGTTTTGCCGATCAGGGTAAGCAGTCCGGGGCGGTCTGTTGCGGTAATATCCAGCACTGTTTGCCTGGGTTCAATCTGGTTGCTGATCAGCACCGCAGGCTCCCGGTTAAAATAGCGCAGTTGCCGTGGTGTGCGACGGCGGATAAGGTCCGGGAATGTGTCCGGCGCAGACAGGGTATTCTGCAGGTGCGTTTTGATGTCCAGTATCCGTTCGGCATTGGGCCCGATGGCAGAGCCATCTTCTTCAAGCACGGTATAGGTATCAAGGCTGTAGTTACTTCTGGAGGTAATGATACGGGCATCCTGAATGGCCAGTCCCAGCTGATGAAACGCTGCTACTGTGGCAGCAAACAGATTGGACTGGTCATGGGTATAGACAAACACGCTTGACCCCTGGTGCTCATAACCATCGGCAATTTCCGGAATCAGGATCAGCGGCTTTTCTGAGTCATGCTGGAGAATACCTTTGGTCTGCCAGCTGATTTCATCACTTTGGTGACGGAGAAAATACTCATCATTAAACTGATCCCAGAGGTAGGATATGTCTTCCTCTTTCAAGCCTTGTTCGATTAACAGAGCCATTGCCCGTTGTTTGGTGTTGGCTATCTGCTCATTCATTTCCGGCAGATTATCTACGCCCCGTTTCAAAAGCTGGTGGGTTTGCGAGAAAAGCTGTTGTAACAGAGAGGCTCTCCAGCCATTCCAAAGCCCGGGGTTGGTGGCATTAATATCCGCTACTGTCAGGAGGTAAAGGTACTTCAGTCGTTCCCGGGTACCGACACGCCGTGCGAAGTCCTGAATCACTTTCGGGTCGGACAGATCTTTTTTCTGAGCGGTGACGGACATGGTCAGGTGTTCCTGGACCAGCCAGACAATCAGCGCAGTATCTTCTTTATTCAGGCCATGAACACGACAGAATTGCTGTGCATCCTCGGCACCGAGCTGGGAGTGATCGCCTCCACGGCCTTTACCGATATCGTGGTAAAGGCCTGCCAGATAAAGTAATTCCGGTTTGGGAATTCTATGGATGATTCTTGAGGCAATAGGAAACTGCTGGTGGCTCTTTTGGTAGGAAAAACTTCGCAGGTACTTTATCAATAACAGGGTGTGGGCATCCACCGTGAGTGTGTGGAAAAGATCGTACTGCATCTGCCCTATGATTCGACCAAACTCCGGAAGGTAGCGACCCAGTATGCCGTAGCGGGCCAGCCTTCTTAACGACGCTGTTAAAGCATAGGGGGCACGCATGAGTTCCAGAAACAGCCTTGTACATCTTGGGTCTTTGCGAAAAGTACCGTCTACCAGGTGGCGGTAATCTCTCAGCAGTCGTATGGTTTCAGCGGTGGGACCGTGGATTTTCTGATCCCGGGTGAGCAGCACAAACATCTCCAGAATCGCGGGCGGGTGTTCGGCAAAGACTCTATCGTGCACGGTTTCAATGTAGTTATTGCATACCTGGAAACGTTCATTAATGGCATGAACTTTATGAACGATGCCAGCGCTGAGGATATCGTCGTCAAAATGTTGCAGCAGCAGGTCTTTTAGCTGGCTGACAATCATGACCGTGCGAAAGTAGCTCTGCATAAACTGCTCTACCGCCAAAGCGCCTGTGTGGTCGTGATAACCGAACTGGCTGGCCAGCGTTCGCTGGTGGTCAAACAGCAGGCGATCTTCTCCCCGCCCGGTCAGGGAGTGAAGTGCCCAGCGGATTTTCCAGAGAAATGCCCGGCACCTCTGCAGCTGCTGATATTCAACATTGCTCAGGAATCCAAGCTCCATAAGCTCAGCGGGATCATGAGTCCCGTAGTGGCGACGGGCCACCCATCCCAGCATATGCAGATCCCGAAGGCCGCCCGGTGAACCCTTGATATTTGGCTCCAGATCATATTCGGTATCATTATATTTACGGTGCCGTTTACGTTGTTCATCGAATTTTGCCTGAAGATACCGTTGACTGGGCCACATATTTTCAGTGTCAATCAGGTCCAACAGGTGTTCGTGCAGAAATGCCGGACCGGATATCACCCGGGACTCTATCAGGTTGGTGATGATGGTCAGATCGTCAGCGGCCTGGCTGGCACACTCATCAAGGGAGCGGACACTGGAGCCGACTTTTAATCCGATATCCCAGAGTAAGGTCAGGAAATGTTCGATCGCATCCTGGTGTTCATCGTAATGGTCTTTTTCCAGCAGTATCAGAATGTCAATGTCGGATCCGGGGTGCAGCTCCCCTCTGCCGTAACCGCCAACGGCCAGTAGGGCAATGGGGCAGCTGTCACTCCAGTTCAGATGTTCCCAGGCCAGGCGCAGAATCTGATCCATCAACCAAGCCCTGGCAAATACCAGCTGCTCTATATTCATACCATCCAGAAACCATTGATCCATTTTGGATGTGGCTTCCTTGAGGCATTTCTTATAGGCCGGAATCGGGGTTTTGGAAATTGTTAAGTCCGCCCGGAACTGACTCTTGTTGAAAAGATGATCCTGAACAGAGGTTGGGATTTTCTGAAACGGATTGCTCATTATTAGAAGTTTTCTTCTTTTCGTTTGGTGAGCACTTCATAGCCTGTAGCGGTTACAGCAATGGTGTGTTCCCACTGGGCAGAAGGGCGTCGATCTCTGGTTACCGCAGTCCAGCCATCGCCCAGAAGTTTGGTTCCTTTCTTGCCAGCATTGATCATTGGTTCGATAGTAAATGTCATGCCCTCTTGCAGGACACAGTCATTTCTGTCGTTATAACCCTCATAGTGGATGACCTGTGGGTCTTCATGGAACACACTGCCAATGCCATGGCCGCAGTACTCTTCCACAACTGAGAAATGATTGCCGTGGGCATGTCTGGCAATTACACGACCGATATCGCTTAGACGGTTGCCTGGTTTCACTTGCTCAATGCCCAGATAGAGGCACTCCTGAGTCACCTGTACCAGCCTCTGGTTAAACGGTTGAACGTCACCAACCAGGAACATTTTGCTGGTATCGCCATGGTAGCCATCTTTGATCACAGTGATATCAATATTAACAACGTCGCCGCTTTTCAGAAATTTTTTGTCACTGGGAATGCCGTGACAAACGACCTGGTTGATGGAAATGCAGGTAGACTTGGGGAAGCCGGGTCTGCCCGGGGCTGCGCCGTAGTTCAATGGGGCAGGAATTGCCTTCTGCACATTGACAATATAATCATGGCAGAGGCTATCCAGTTCGCCGGTTGAGACGCCGGGCAGCACATGGGGTTCGATCATTTCCAGCACTTCAGCGGCCAGACGGCCAGCGATGCGCATCTTTTCAATTTCTTCAGGGGTTTTGATGGTTACATTCATTGTCAGGTCAGGCCACTTAAAGATGCGAAAGTCAAATGATAATTCTTATTATCTTACCAGAATCCCCAAGCGAAGTATTAACAATATTATATTCGTCAGCTGTTGCTCAAAACGAGGGGTGACTTCTGCGTTTAAGTCCTAAAGCAGGTAAGATGCCGATAAAGCCACGGCCCCTAAAGGTACCGCAATTTGGGCATATCTGACCAGGTGCCAGAAAGAAGATAGCCAGGTTCTCTGGTCTACTTTGGGATTTGATCTGAACCTGACATCAAGGCTTTTCTTTGAAAAATAATTATCTTCATAGCGCTTGGAACTGAAGAGCCCCCACAAGGTATACCACTGGCAATCCCAGGCGTCAGGATCGGATTCGCAGGACTGATGGTAGAAAGGCAGGTTTTTCTGATAAACCGTTAACTTCAGTGTGTATATTGTGTTCGGAGCCAGCTGGTCATCGTAGCTGAGGGCCTCGTTGGACAGGAAAATTTTTCCGGGGTAGTAGAACAGTGTGGGCACATAACTCCGGTAAATATTTTTGTCAGGGTTATCACCATTTTTCAGTTTGAACTCCCAAAGCGTCGACCGTCGAATTTTCTGGTCGTTGGAAATGGCGTTCAATGTTTGCTGAATACCTTTTGCTTCATCGATATAGATAGTGGACTTCAGTCTGTCGCCAAATATGGAGGGTTCGTAGAGTTGTACTCGGACGATGATATTTTTCAGCTTTTCAGTGACATCTTCTGATACCTCGTTGAGTGCTGCGGCAGAGAAGTCCTGGGCCCTCATGATGAATGGGTAGCCTTTCTCTTGCCTTGAGCCATCCAGACCAGGGGCAGACTGCCATACCAGTGGGTCAATTTTCTCGTTGTCAAAAGTTTTGGGAAGCGAAAAAGCGTTGGGAGAGTCTGAAGCAATTCTTTTTCGTGTGGTTACGGTAAAGCTGACTTCGTCTTCACCCTTGAAGCGACAGGAAAGGCTATCCGGTTGCGGGTTGTGGATTTGCTCGTTGAAGATGTACTCGTTTTTAGGGTCTTCAATAAACAGGGTTGGCGCTAATCTGGCAGATTGTGAGGTACGCGCGATGTTTTTCAGATTGCTGACAGTGACCACTTCCTCTTCACCCGGTAGCAGATCATAGCCATTGGCAAGACGGTCAATAAAGCCGGGAGAATCAGGGCTCCAGCGGGCTTTGTCTTTTTTCAGAAACTCCACGTCAAAGACCATTTTTCCCTCACCATCCTGACAGTACCGGCTTTCGTGCATGGTGATATCGGCGTAACAGGTTTTTGCCTTCCAATGGCAATGTTCGACTTGTTTAATGCCACCATCCGAGGTGGGCAGGTATGTCTTTTCACATACATGGTAAGAACCACAGTGATGTGCATTGGTGACCAGCTGGCACTCCTGCCAATTCCAGTGAAGGTATGTGCGGTAGTTAATAACACCTTTCCAGGCTGGTGACGGCTGTTGCCGCAAAATATCTGCCGCATCGTGGCGGCTGATATTTTTCAAGTCCTGCCATGCTTCTTCGTCAAAGGATTCCGGTAAGCGAACATGGGTATAGTGGTTGGCCGAACATCTTAACTCTTCAGAGTGGAGGTTGCGGGTTTGATGGGCAGGGATAACGTGTCCGGGACATGACTGGCTTGCTGTTATCCTCGGAGCAGACACTTGCAGGCAATGGTTATTAATAAGAAAAGGCACGGCATAAGAGGTGTATGGCTTTGAAAATAAAAGTATGAGCAGCAAAGCCACATACACAAGTTGCTTTTTGATAGCCATCACATCAACCTGCGAAAACGTTTAATGAATTTGTTGTGAAAATGAGTATCCCGTCACAGATACTCATTGTTTTGTATTGATGTTTTAACCCGGATATTTCATAAACGTGCTCCCGCTCTCGCTTGTCCTTTGCCGCTCTAAGGGAGTTTTGTTCAGTCGACCGTACTCCCCGGTACGGCGCTCCCTCACAAAATCCCTTAGAGCGACAAAGTCCTGCGCGAGATTCGGGGCAGTTTATGAAATATCCGGGTTAAAAGAGCTGTCGTCTTTTTCTGCGATCCGAAAAGACGTTGTCCCTGGTCAGCATATCAACCACGCTTTGCAGCTTTCTGGCTTCATCAAGACGGTTTTCCTGGTTTTCCAGAGCGTTGATGCACATGGCAACAGCTCCTTTGAGTGTGCCAGCCTCAACCATCATGACGTCGCTCTCAATATCATCGTCATCTTCTGATGAGCTGAAAACCTGCTTTGCTTTTGCCTGGTAGAGGGCTCTTGCCATGTCTGAACTGAGGTAGTGCTGACGATATCCGTCACGAACTTTTCTCAGGCCGCCTGAGCGGCTGATGGCCAGTTCTTCATCAATATCTTTTTTAATCAGGGCGATAATGAAATATTTGGTGTCCATCTCATTGGATTTACCGCCCAACCAGGTAACCCATGAACTGACAGATAACCACTTTTTGCTGGCGGAATTTTCAATGGTTAACATTGCTTCCTGAGCGAGATTGGCGTAACGCATGAGCTTATTCTGATCATAAATGGGTGCAGCACCAACGGTCATATCGTTCAGGTAATAATCCAGATTGAAAATACGCTTGTCATATTCAACCGGGATGCACCCAATTTGAATTCCATAGGTGGCACGAATGTAAGATCTAGCCCAGAATGCATCGATCAACATCTCTTTGGCTCTTTTGCTGCCTTCCCGGTCGGAAATGGTTCTGTATCTCTCTGACGTACCGAAGGTATCTATAAAGGTTTCAATGGCATCTTTGGTAAAACGGTTGATCCCTTCATCAATGACTCGCTTATCCTGGGTTCGCATGGCCCGTAGCTGCAACGCATTACGTTTCATATCAGCGATCTGTTCTGCAGTATACAGTGACATCGACTTGAGCTGGTCGCTACTGATGCCGAGCTGCTGATGAAGGACGCCATTGGGCAGGACGATATTGAAATGAAGTTCGCTCATTTGGGTATCAAGCCTGCGCAAGGTTGACTGGTAATGATGAACCAGCGGGAGCATATCAACCTCACTGTCGGGATCTGCAGTTATGTCTGGCCTTAGGGTGGGGAAATGTTCCAGGTTATTAACGTCTTGAAGGAACAGGTTTGATTCCTGTGTGAAGGTTCTCACATGGTCAAGAAATTCCCTGACGGGTATTGGTTGAAGGATGCTCTCGTCAGAAATTTTCTGGAGCTCTGAGGCAACGGTGGTTAAGTCTCTCAGGCTGCGGCCAAGATCGTTAATGGTTTTCAGCAGGATGTCACCATCACGCTCACCTCTCAAATAAAAGGCCTGTATATACTGCTTCTCGATTTCTGTTTTGTTGGCAAGGTTGATAGTCAATTGGTCACTGTTTTCCGGAGTGACACTGATAACTGGTGGGAATACTGCATCAGCGTCAGATCCTGGAGTCTGTTCGTAATAGTGACCGGGAGATACCTGTTGCCCATGGTATTGCTCAAACCGGGTCGGGTCACTCCGTAAGGAGCTGCTTGCCGAAACAGTGTCGAAAGTCGTAAAAGCAAAAAATATTACACAGCATATTATGCTGCCAGTAGCTCTGTTCATTTTAAAAGCTCTGAAAAGTTAAAAAAATTATTCAACTGGTATATTGACCATGGTGAAAGAATATAGTTCCGTTTTTTTGGCTGTGATCTTTTTTTGTTAAAGAGTTATTCAGGTGTTGTCCAAATTTTGATGGTGCGATTTTATTGCTTGCTCATGATTATTGATGAACTTATTCAATTGCCCAAAGTCCAAAAGTTTAATCAATAGTATATTGATCTTTTTTAATATTAAAAACTTATAATTATTGGAGAGTTCATTATGATCAATACTGGAACCGGTCAAATTATTACACGTGACCCTCAAGCTGTTATTACTGTCAGTCCAGAGGGGGAAAACGATGTAAGTGGCTCTGGCAATGAAAGCCTTGCTACTGCCTTTTTCAAAACCATAGCAACAAAGCCCCTCTGGCGGGGACTGTTCATTGTTTCCGTGAATACAGCATTGTATGCATGCGGTGAGGCACTGAGTTACTTCGCAGATGAACGGGATGGGCATTTGCCATTGTACCCGTTCAATATATCGCAGCCATTCCTGGGTGGAGCAGTCGTGGGTTTTGCTCAAGGGGCTTACCAGGCCTGTTTAACCGAGGCGTATGTTGCAATTCATACTTGTATTGAGAACAGATCGATCAGCATGGTACCAGGTCAGCCAAATGTCATCACTGCCAAGGATGAAATCCCTGGTGATCAGCGTCCCGTTGAGTCTGGAAGTAAACACTGACGGTCCGCCTGCTGTAGCTCGTTAATTACTGCGCCGGTTTATCAGGGGCTTTACCTCCATTGGGGTTAACCCGGATATTTCATAAACGTGCTCCCGCTCTCGCTTGACCTTTGCCGCTCTAAGGGAGTTTTGTTCAGTCGACCACACTCCCCGGTACGGCGCTCCCTCACAAAATCCCATAGAGCGACAAGGTCCTTCGCGAGATTCGGGGCAGTTTATGAAACATCCGGGTCAAGCCATCTGCAGCTTCACGGATAACCGGATGATGCGGCTATTGAAATTAACATCCGTACCAGCTTTTCTGCAGGCAGTGATGCTATTGACGTTCAGTTAGTACGATTTTACCGCTCCCTTGAGTTCATTAGTGAACTTTTTCAATTATCCAAAGTCAAAATGTGTGATCAATAATAAAAAAATTTCTTTTAATACTATAAATTTCTAATTTTTGAGAGTTCATTATGAACCCCGTAACCCATATTTCCGGCACCGGCAGTGCACAAATTGATATTTCTGGCACATCAGAGGGAGTAAGCAATGCAAGTGGTTCTGGCAATGAACGCCAGACTGCTACTCCCTGGTACCGAACAGAGAAGGCAAAAACTGTCTGGCGGGGGCTAACCATTATCTCCGCTGGTGTAGCCCTGGGGATAGGTGGTGAGTCACTGATTAATTATCTTTGGAAACGGGATGGGGTTATACCAACGTACACGGATGATACTCCGCAGCCAATCATGGGGGCCAGCCTAGGCTTTTTAGCAGGGAGTATTATTTTCTTACTCGATGAGCGTCGCCGCACAATACAGGAAAATTCTCTGGCAAGCAGATCAATCAGTGTGTCATCGAGTCAATCAGAGGTCTTCAACACCCGGGTTCAAATTTCGGATCTGGACTCCACTGATAGGGCAAGTAGAGTCTGATATCCTTGGCTTATTAACTACTGGTTTATCAGGGGCTTTGGCCTCTACTGAAGTTGAGCCATATGCTGCGTTACCAGGAAACTGATGTGCCCGGGCGTGCCGGGCGCGATGACCAGATAACGCGCTCACTGTGCCGAACGATCCATGAGATCACCGGGTGCCTGAAACCAGCCATAGGGTTTGATAGGGCTTTAACTGTTCAGAGGTAAAGGTCTTGCCGCTAAGCAGGTCAAGACGGCCTTGGTATTTTTTTGCATTTATGTCCAAATGAGTTGCCGTCAGATTATGAATGGCAACCAGGCTTCTGTCCGTTTTGGGCTCAGTCCTGGAAAAGGCCAGAATGCCCGGTGCGATATCAATGATTTGCTGAGGGCAGTCCGGGTGAAAACAGCGCTCTTTTCGGCGAATTCCAATAATGGTTTTCAGGGTTTTAAAGACCATGCTCTGCATTGAGACGGGGTTTTCCAGTTCTGTGCGCAGCTCTTCAATATCCCATTTACGGCGATTGATGGATCGGGTGCGGCCAGATCGTTCAACGCCGACAATATCGTTCGGAGTCGCCAGCAGGCTATGAATATAGATGGCCGGAATACCTTTCATGCCGAGCATAATGATTTGTGAGCAGAGAAAGCGTTGTGCCTGCCAGTGATCCTCGCCACGGCGTGTGCCTTTCATGGCGTCAAATAGAGAGATATTGATCTCATAAGGTTTTTCGCTTTGATCCTGTAGTGTGCGCATGCTGACAAACCCGCCAAAACGGTGCATGCTGTCCACCAGTTCGGCGACTTCACTGTCGGGGACGAGCCCTTCAAGCGGTCGCAGCCCAATGCCATCATGGGAGGCGGTGAAATTCAGTGTTGTGCAACCCTCAGGGTATTCCGGTAATGCCCTTGCCCAGTGCGCCAGGTATTTTTCTGTGCCCCGGTTTAGTGCATGGAGTATCAGTGGCGGCAGTGCAAACTGGTACACCAAATGCGCCTCATCGCCCCGGGCGAAATAGCTGAAGTTTTCCGGGTCAGGTACATTGGTTTCGGTTATCAGTAATGCACCGGGGCGAACCTGTTCAATAATCAGCCGCATTACTTTGACCATGGCGTGGGTTTCCGGCAGATGTACGCAGGCTGTATTGAGCTTCTTCCATAGGAAAGCTATGGCATCAAGACGCACTACGCTGGTACCCCGGGCAAGATAGAAAAGCACAATATCGACCATTTTTATCAGTACATCCGGGTTTTTGAAGTTAAGGTCGATCTGGTCCTCACTGAAGGTGGCCCAGACGTGGCGGGTTCCCCGGCGTGTCTGGGTGGGAACCAGCAGGGGGGAGTTTCTGGGGCGGGTGACCATGGTGAGATCTGTGGATGGATCTTCCTCAATAAAGTAGTCCCGCCCAGGCTGGATGCCGCTGACAAAATCCGCAAACCACAGGCTTTCCCGGGATACGTGGTTGATAACCAGGTCGGTCATTAACCGATAGCGCTCAGCGATGGCCCTGACGTTATTCCAGTCACCAAGAGCAGGGTTAACCTGCAGATAATCAATGATGGAGAATCCATCATCAGAACTGTAGGGGAAATAAGGCAGTATATGCACGGTGGAGATCAGCTGCCGGATGTGCCTGCCAAGGAATTCACTGAGTACTTTCAGTGGTGGTTTCCCATGCTCTGTGAGGCTGTCGCCATAAGTGATCAGATAGATATCCTGCTCTGACCAGGCGTCAAAACTTTTCGGTTCATGGTTGTGCAGAAAGTACTCAACCCGGCGGACGATGATACTGGCGAGGTCATCCGATTGATCACCATAAGGGATGTGAAGAAGCCTGGATAGCGATTGATGAAATGACGCAAAGATAGGGGGATAGCTTTGCAAAATGCCTCTCCTGTAATAGCAGCGTTATGGTGTTCTGATTCACGTTCTTAATATCAGGAGCATGAGTTGTGCCATGTAACATTGGCATATTATTCGACCATATTTACGGGTGTATGATAGTGATATAACCCGTTATCTAAAAAATTTTCGCGATATATCACTTTAAGGTATTGAACTATTTTTTGTCATAATGGTCAAAAATTACACATGGCAATTTTTGCAATATGCGTCATTTAATAACCATGATGGCAGCCCTTAACTTTTGTGTATTGTGCATCCCGATAACAGGAAGAAAAAATGAATGTCCCACCAGCAGGTTCATTACAACTTGATACTGCCCTTAAACCCGGCCCTCCAGCTGATGCTCAAGCCGTTCTCAGAAAGTCAGGCCTGGTAAGTCTGGTCATGGAAAAACTGAGTTTTATCAAACTTCACCATGGTGACCAAGCAGAGAAGCAGAGTGTTAAAGCATTGTATGAGCGTCTGATATCCGAATACCCTGGAGCCGCCACCATTGAAGAGCCGCCCTGTATTACACGAGCACCGGGCGAAAGTGATAAGCACTTTCTTAAAAGATTTATCTTGGAGGTTATCACTCAATACCCGCTGTTGAAATTTCAGGAGGTCAATAGCCGAGATGAGGCAGAGCAATCAAGCCATAATCTAACTCATTTCTATGACACAGTTAATCATGTAGATATCAAAATCTGTAAAATATCTGAAGTCATCGAAAGTGTGAAAATACTGGCCAGTATGTACAAATATCCCTGGATCGATCATTTAAGAAAAGATCAACACAAATGGGGCGAATATTCCGGTCTGCTTAACGGTGATTTATTCATTTCAGCCGGATCAGCTGACGTGGTGGATTTATCGCATAAGAGGGTGATGAAACGACTGAAAAAGGCAAATGCCCGTACCAGCTACTCTCCGCTGTTCTTTTTTCGCAATGAAGACAGCCTCCAGAAAGGTATGTTGATAATCTGTAGATCTACTGACCCTAACCCCAAAAGGGAAATGGGTATATTCATTCGATCTATCAAGCAGAAGTCATAGATAAGAGCAGGTTTCACCCAACGATTGGGTCGACTATAAAGAAAGCTTCGGAAGATGCAAACCGGAACCTGCTATTGCAAAATGCCTCTCCTGAAATAGCAGCGTTATGGATTTTGATTCACGTTCTTAATATCAGGAGCATGAGTTGTGCCATGTAACATTGGCATATTATTCGCCCCGCCTTTACGGAATGATGATAGTGACATCCCCCCGCTATCTCCAACTTTTTTGCGATATATCACTTTAAGGTTTTGAACTATTTTTTGTCAGAATGGTCAGAAATCACGCTTGGCAATTTTTGTAATATGCGCCAGGCAATAGCCATAATTGCCAGCGATTCCCGCAAATAGGCTAACCCATTGATATTTAATGGAATATTTAAACACAGTATCGCAGTCTTTTTTGGGTTTAATCTTTATTTATCAATGGGTTAGATGACTTCTTTGTGGGAACCGCTGCATAATTGCAGCCCTTAACTTTTGTGTATTGCGACCCCGATAACAGGAAGAAAAAATGAACGTCACACCAACTGGTTCACCAAATGTTGATCCTGCTGATAAATCCCCTCCTCCAGATTATGATCAAGCCGTTCCCAGCAGGTTAGGACTGGTTAGGCTGGTCACAAGACAGCTGAGTCATATCAAACTTCACCAAGGTGACATAGAAGAGAAGTTGAGTGTTCAAGAATTGCTTGAGCGTCTGATATCCGAATACCCGGGAGTCGCTACCATTGGAAAGCCTCTCTATATTACACAGGCACAGGACGAAAGTCATAAAGACTTTCTTAAAAGATTTATCCATCAGGTTATCTATCAATACCCGCGGTTGAAATTTCAGGAGGTCAATAGCCGAGACGAAGCAGAGCAATCAGGCCATGATTTAACTCATTTCTATGACAAAGATAATCGTGTAGATATCAAAATCTGTAAAATAGCTGAAGTTATCGAAAGTGTGAAACAACTGGTTAGCATGCAGCATTATCCCTGGATCAGTAAAGTAATGGGTGAATCTAATAACGATCCACAAAGTTGGGGCAAACATTCCGGTCTGCTTGAGAAAGATTTTTTCATTGCAGCTGGATTAGTTGTCATGGGAAATTTACAGCATGAAAGTGTGATACAACACCTGAGAGAGGCAAATGCCATAACCGGCTACAATCCGCTCGTCTTTTTTCGCAATGAAGACGACCTCCAAAAAGGTATGTTGATAATCTGTACATCTACTGACCCTGACCACAAAAGGCGAATGGGTATAAGTATTACATCTGATTAGATAAGAGCAGGTTCCGCCCAACGATTGGGTCGACTATAAAGAAAGCCTCGGAAGAAGCAAACCGGAACCTGCTATTGCAAAATGCCTCTCCTGAAATAGCAATAAAGCTCTGATTCACACTCTTTACCTTCTTGACATGAGTTGTGCCTTGTAACATTGGCATGGGAACTGCATCGTATTAACGCATTCAAGATCAAGTGATAAACGGAGTTATTGAATGATTACAAAATGCCTCTTTCCTGTTGCCGGTTATGGCACACGTTTTTTGCCAGCCACCAAATCCATGCCCAAGGAAATGCTTCCCATTGTTGATAAGCCGCTGATTCAATACGGGGTAGAGGAGGCAATGGAGGCAGGATTAACGGATCTCGGTTTTGTTAATGGCAGGAATAAGCGGGCGATACCGGATCACTTTGATATTAACTATGAACTGGAGGCGGAGATTGCCGGTAGTGGCAAGGAGGAGAAACTGTCGTCGATCCGGGATGTGATGTCTGCCTGTACCTTCTCGTATACCCGGCAGAATCAGATGCTGGGGCTGGGCCATGCCATTGCCTGTGGCCAGACATTAATAGGTGATCAGCCCTTCGGTGTCATTCTGGCGGATGACCTTTGTGTCAATGATAAGGGGCCATCGGTGATGGCTCAGCTGGTCAATCTCTATAAGCAGTTCCGATGTACGATTCTTGCGGTACAGGAAGTGCCTGCGGCAGAAACCGAAAAGTATGGAGTGATTGCCGGGGAGGCCCTGGATGAGCATTTGATCCGGGTGACGGATATGGTGGAAAAACCTGCGCCTTCAGAGGCTCCCAGTAATCTTGCGGTTATTGGCCGTTACGTTCTGACCCCCGATATCTTTGACATTATTGACAACACCGAGGCGGGAAAAAACGGTGAGGTACAACTGACAGATGCCATTATGTCTCAGGCCAGAAGTGGTTGTGTGATTGCCTGTAAATTTCAGGGCAGGCGATTTGACTGTGGCAGTATGGGTGGTTTTGTCGAGGCCACCAATGCCATTTATCAAAAACGTTTTGGTTGAGTGGATGGTTTATTGATGGCAGCAACAGCGCCGAGGATACTGGTTTTTACCGATCTTGATGGCTCCCTTATGGATCATAATGATTATGGCTGGGCAGCCGCTCAGCCTGCCCTGGAATTGCTGGTTGAGCGTGAAATACCGGTCATTTTTAACACCAGTAAAACGCTGGAAGAGGTGCTTGTTATTCAGCGACAGATGGGGAATGATCAGCCATTTATCAGTGAAAATGGCATGGTGACGACGATCCCGGCGGATTATTTCCGGGATTCCTGTGGGCTTACCCACTTTTTTCATGGTCAGCCTTATCGCAGCATACGGCGAATTTTATCCAATATCCGGCTTAAACATGGTTTCAGGTTTACCGGCTTTGGTGACCTGACCGGGGATCAGGTGGCAGAAGTTACCGGGTTATCAATCGATGAGGCGGGTAAAGCCATGACCCGAAAGGCCAGTGAGCCGGTGATCTGGCGTGATGGTGATGCAGAATTGCGGGAGTTTGTCAGGTTGCTTGAGTCGCAAGGGCTTCATCTGACGAGAGGAGGGCGCTTTTATCATGTTTCCGGGAAAGGGGATAAAGGGCTGGCTTTGCGGGCATTACTGCAAAGGTATCAGCAGGAATATCCGGAAGAGACCTGGCAAACCTGTGCGCTTGGGGATGGGATGAACGACTTGCCGATGCTGGAGGCGGCCGATTATCCGGTGCTTATCCGATCGGAGCATGGCCAGGCACCGGATGTGAGTCATCTGGTGAATGTTGTTAAAACCCGCAGTGTCGGTCCTGAGGGTTGGAATCAGGCCATACTTGATATGTTTGGCAAGCCATAAAATCACTTTCAATAGTGGAGGAAAGGTGGGTTATGGGTGACTTTTATCAGAATGGCATAATTACCAATTTTCACAATCTGAGAGTTCGGTCAACCGACGATATGGAGCGTGACCTGCTGGCATTTTCCCGCCAGCGTCCCATGTCACTGGTCTTGCCTTCATTGTTTTCAGAATTGGAAGGGCCTGCCCTGGGGCATATTGTCGAAGAGCTGAGCCAGGTGCGCTATCTCTCTGAAATAGTGATTGGCCTTGATCGCGCTGATCAGGAGCAGTTTGCCTATGCCAGGGATTTTTTTGGACGGCTGGATCAGCATCACCGTATTCTCTGGCAGGATGGGCCAAAGTTGCAGGCAATTGATGCCCTGCTGGCTGAAAAGGGGCTGGCCCCGAAGGAGCCAGGGAAAGGAAGGAATGTCTGGTATTGTTACGGCTATGTGCTGGCATCGGCAAAGTCAGAAGCTGTGGCGCTCCATGACTGCGATATTGTTACCTATCAGCGGGATCTGCTGGCCAGGCTGCTCTACCCGGTTGCTAATCCCGCCTTCAGCTATGACTTCTGCAAAGGCTATTATGCGCGAATCGCTGACAATAAGTTAAATGGCCGGGTCAGCCGTCTGCTGGTTACGCCCCTTTTGCGGGCGCTGAAAAAGATTCTCGGGCCGATGGAGTATCTCGAATATCTGGACAGCTTTCGTTATCCCCTGGCGGGTGAATTCTCCATGAGGACCAGTGTCTTTAACGATATCCGGATTCCCAGTGACTGGGGGCTGGAGATTGGGGTGTTGTCGGAGGTTAAGCGCAATTACTCCAGTAAGCGGCTCTGTCAGGTGGATATTGCGGATATTTATGATCATAAGCATCAGCCGCTGTCTGAAGGGGATGTCAGTCGCGGGCTGTCGAAAATGAGTCATGACATCATCAAGGCGATTTTCCGCAAACTGGCCACCAATGGTGTTCAGTTTAATACTGAGACTTTCAGGACCATCAAGGCAACCTACTACCGGGTGGCCCTGGACTTTATTGAATCTTACTATGATGATGCCATGATCAATGGTTTGCATGTGGATCGTGACAGTGAAGAGCGGGCCGTTGAGTTGTTTGCCAGGAATATCATGGAAGCCGGTCAGCATTTTCTGGAAAACCCCATGGAGCGTCCCTTTATTCCCAGTTGGAACCGGGTTATGTCTGCTGTTCCGGATATATTGGAGCGACTTTATGATGCGGTTGAAGAAGATAACCAGCGTTTTGGCTGATGGCAGAAAAAGTTTCGAAAATTGTCCGGGTATGGTATAAAGCGCCACTTGATTTCGAGATGCGATTTCAAGATGGGGTACATGGCGGTTAGTCTCACGACTGAGCAGCATGGACTTCATTAAACTTAACGTTGATAAAAGATCTCACATTCACCGACACATGGTTCCGGGTGCCAGTTTTAATCCGTTAAACGGATGATGATCTGGTCGAACACATGGGGTGTTTGGAGGCATAACCCTGAATCAGGAGATTCCCATGACTCAAGTCACTATGCGTGACATGCTCAAGGCCGGCGTGCATTTCGGTCACCAGACCCGTTACTGGAACCCGAAGATGAACAAGTTCATCTTTGGTGCACGCAACCGAATTCATATCATTAACCTTGAGCACACCCTGCCTGCCTTTAATGGCGCTCTGCAGTTCATCGGCAAGCTGGCTGAAGGCAAGAACAAGGTCATGTTTGTTGGTACCAAGCGTGCTGCTGGCAAGATCATTCGTGAAGAGGCTGCTCGCTGTGGCATGCCTTACGTTGATCACCGCTGGTTGGGTGGTATGCTGACCAACTACAAGACCATTCGCCAGTCCATCAAGCGTCTGCGTGATCTTGAAAGCCAGCGTGACGACGGTACTTTTGAAAAACTGACCAAGAAAGAAGCGCTGATGCGCAGCCGTGATCTGGAAAAACTGGATCGCAGCCTGGGCGGTATCAAGGACATGGGCAGTCTGCCAGACGCTCTGTTCGTTATCGACGTTGAGCATGAGCGCATCGCTATCCAGGAAGCCAACAAACTGGGTATTCCGGTTATTGGTATCGTGGATACCAACTCCAGCCCTGAAGGTGTGGACTACATCATTCCAGGTAACGATGATGCGATCCGTGCTATCCAGCTGTACCTGAAGGCTGCTGCTGATGTGATTCTGGAAGGTCGTGCCCGTGCGAGCACTGGTGCTGAAGACGAGTTCGTAGAAATCGAAGAAGCGCCAAAGGCTGAGGAAGCTCCCAAGTCTGAAGAAGCGCAGGGTTCTGAAGAAGCCTGAGGCTTCGAAGACCTGGTGCCAGGCAGTATCTGATTAACCTGGTCTTATGACAGGGTGCAGGCTTTACGATTGCACTGCATAAATAACAGATGCTGCTTGCCGATTTTGGAAAAGAGTAAGGGGGCTTTGCCCCCTTTTTTCCGATGTACAGATAACTATTCTTTTATGCCGCTGTTATTGCTGGTGGCATAAAAAGACTGTCAATTTGCGAGGAATCAACCATGGCAGCTATTAGTGCAGCACTGGTAAAAGAACTGCGTGAGCGTACTGGCCTGGGCATGATGGAGTGCAAAAAAGCACTGGTTGAAGCACAGGGTGACATTGAAGTTGCAATCGAAGAAATGCGTAAGTCCGGTCAGGCAAAAGCTGCCAAGAAAGCCGGTCGTATCGCAGCAGAAGGTATTGTAGCCGTTAAAGTGGCTGACGATGCCAGCTTTGGTGTGCTGGTTGAAGTCAACAGTGAAACTGACTTCGTAGCCCGTGATGATAACTTCCTGAACTTCGTTCAGCAGGTGGTTGGCGCTGCTTTTGCCCGTAAAGAAGCTGACGTTAACGCGCTGATGGAAGGCGAGCTGGAAGAAGCCCGTCAGGCGCTGGTTCAGAAGATCGGTGAAAACATCGGCGTTCGTCGTATCGCTATCGTTGAAGGCGGCGTGATTGGCTCATACGTTCACGGTAACAACCGTATCGCTGTTCTGACCAGACTGGAAGGTGGTGATACTGAACTGGCTCGTGATATCGCCATGCACGTTGCGGCTGTTAACCCACAGGTGGTTAACAAGGAAGATATGCCGGCTGAACTGGTAGAGAAAGAGAAAGAGATCTTCCAGGCTCAGGCAGAGCAGTCTGGCAAGCCAGCCAATATCATCGAGAAGATGATTGAAGGTCGTATCAGCAAGTTCCTGGCAGAAAGCAGCCTGGTTGAACAGCCTTTCGTTAAAGATCCTGATACCACTGTTGGTGCACTGGCCAAAAAAGCTGGCGCTACTGTAGCCAGCTTCGTACGTTTCGAAGTGGGTGAAGGTATCGAGAAAGAAGAAGTGGACTTCGCTGCTGAAGTCCGCGCTCAGGCAGGACTGTAATAACCAGAAGCCTGTCGGACAGCCTCCCGGGGCAACGCAGGAGCAGTTGCCGCGCAGGACAGTCTTGAT
Organism: Endozoicomonas sp. ALE010; assembly: GCF_049310165.1. Lineage (NCBI taxonomy): Bacteria > Pseudomonadati > Pseudomonadota > Gammaproteobacteria > Oceanospirillales > Endozoicomonadaceae > Endozoicomonas > Endozoicomonas sp. ALE010. The sequence continues at coordinate 28,092 of NZ_JBLYNV010000019.1, forward strand.
TCCGACAGGCTCCTGGGTCAGCCCATTGGGTTGGCCTTTTCATGTCTATCCATAGCTGATGGTTGATTTTCAGGTTTTCTTCATGGGAAAGTTTCATGGACAAGAATGTCAACTGTCAGAACACATCAACTCGCTGGCTGATTGGTCAGAACAGATCATTTTCGGCCAGACGGTTCATCGAATGCCGCTTTCATGGCTAGGAGGCTGGCCGAGAATAGCGCCCGTAGCGAGGATGGCAGAAAATTGAGGATAAAAAGTCGGAAATTTTTAGTGAATAGTGGTTCTATTTGCTAAAAATTTCCGACTTTTTAGACCAATTTGCTGCCACCGCAGTAGGGCAGTCTATTATCGGACAGCCTCCTAGTCTCCCGATGGCAGCGCATTTGCGGGATGTGTGTAATTTAGCCAACCAGACTCGGAAACTGAACATGCCGGCAAGTGATAGTCAACCGAAATACAAACGTATACTGCTGAAGCTCAGCGGTGAAGCTCTGCAGGGCGAAGGTGAGTTTGGTATTGATCCCAGGGTCCTGGATCGAATGGCCCTGGAAATCGGTCAGTTAGTAGGGATTGGTGTACAGGTTGGTATCGTTATCGGCGGTGGAAACCTCTTCCGTGGCGCTGCGCTGAGTGCCGCAGGCCTGGACCGGGTCACCGGTGATCATATGGGGATGCTGGCAACCGTGATGAATGCCCTTGCCCTGCGTGATGCCCTGGAACGTTCCAATATCAATACCCGGGTGATGTCTGCCATTCCCATGAGTGGTGTTGTGGAGCATTATGATCATCGTCGTGCCGTGCGGTATCTCAACTCTGGCGATGTGGTGATTTTTTCTGCTGGTACCGGAAATCCATTTTTTACCACTGACTCTGCGGCCTGTCTGAGAGGCATTGAAGTGGGCGTTGATATCGTTCTCAAGGCCACCAAGGTTGACGGTGTCTATGATAAAGATCCGGTAAAGCATTCTGATGCGGTTAAATTTGATCAGCTGACCTATGATGATGTCCTGGCTCGCAAGCTGGGCGTTATGGATTTAACGGCAATTTGCCTGGTGCGCGACCAGCAGATGCCTGTTCGGGTGTTTAATATGAACAAGTCCGGCGCTCTGTTAAATCTTGTGGTTGGCGGTAATGAAGGAACACTGGTAAACGGGGGTTAATGATGATCAATGAGATTAAAGATGATGCCAAAGAGCGTATGGGCAAAACCATTGAATCGTTGACGGTTGCCTTCAACAAGATTCGTACCGGTCGCGCCCATCCAAGTCTTCTGGATGGCATTAAGGTGTCTTACTACGGCTCAGAAACACCGCTGAGTCAGATGGCTAACATTTCTGTTGAAGACGGTCGTACGCTGGCTGTTCGTGTCTGGGAAAGACAGATTGTGCCTGATGTTGAAAAGGCAATTCTGAAGTCTGACCTGGGGCTGAACCCATCGACTGCCGGTGAAGTTATTCGTATTCCTCTGCCACCGCTGACCGAAGAGACCCGCAAGGGCTATATTCGTCAGGCGCGTCAGGATGCGGAGAATGCCCGCATTGCTATCCGCAATATCCGCCGTGATGCACTGGCTGATATTAAAGAGCTGGAAAAGGAAAAAGAGATCAGTGAAGACGACGAGCGTCGTGGTCAGGATGATGTGCAGAAGCTGACTGATCAGTTTATTGCTGAAGTTGATAAAAATCTTTCTGTTAAGGAAGAAGATTTAATGGCGATCTAATGGCTGACTGTACTGAATTGCGGTTATTGCCTTTGTCTGGCTGGCGTCAGACAGAATCCTGCTGGTAATGACTGCAATAATTCAGGCGTCAGTTGTCTTTTGATGCTTTGTGGGCGCTTGCTTTTTACGGCGGGCTCCTGCAAGGTTCTACTGTTACACTTTTTTTTACCTGCCAATTTTCAGATCGTCTTAATCCATGGCCAATACATTGTTACAGGGAAAAAGCGGCATTCAGGGAGTTCCGCCAGAGAGGCTGCCGCGCCATGTGGCTATTATTCTTGATGGGAACAACCGCTGGGCCAAACGGAAACACCTGCCCGGACTCGCCGGACACCGCGCGGGTGTTAACCGGGTTCGTGAAGTGGTTGAAGCCTGCGATGAACAGGGTGTTGAAGTGCTCACGCTGTTTGCGTTCAGCAGCGAGAACTGGAATCGGCCGGTCATTGAAGTCAATGGCCTGATGCGCCTGTTCCTGGGGGTTCTCAAGCGAGAGGCTCGTCGGATGAAGAAAAATCGCATCCGGCTGAAGGTCATTGGCGACATTACCCGATTCAGTCCTGAAATTCAGAAATATATTCAAGAAGTAGAAACGCTCACTGCCAATGATTATTCAGTGACCCTGGTCATTGCTGCCAACTATGGCGGCAGGTGGGATATCGCTTCTGCTGCGAGGCTACTGGCTGAAAAAGTGGCGCGTGGTGAGCTTGATGCTAAAAATATTGATGAGTTTGCCATTGAACAGCATCTCAGTACGTCGGGTTTGCCTGCCCCTGATCTATTGATTCGTACCAGTGGTGAACAGCGAATCAGTAACTTTCTATTGTGGCAATGTGCTTACAGTGAGTTTTATTTTACCGACACCCTGTGGCCAGATTTTGGCCGTAATGAATTACAGCAGGCCCTGCTGAGCTACGCCCGTCGCCAGCGACGGTTTGGCAAAACCAGCGAGCAAGTGGAGGCTGAAACACTGTGCTGAAAGAAAGAATCATAACTGCTGTCATATTAGCGCCAGTGGCGCTGGCAGGCGTTTTTTTATTGCCATTAACCGGTTTTGGCTTCTTTATTGCCGCGATTATTATGTTAGCGGCTTGGGAGTGGGCGAACCTTTCCGGTTTTGAACAGCGATCTGTACGTCTGTTCTATGCGCTGGCTATTGGTGTTTTTTGTGCTCTGACACTTTTTTTACCGTCCTCGTTGGTTCTTGGTCTGGCTGCTGTCTGGTGGCTGGTCGCCTTTATCCTTGTCAGGCAATATCCCAAGAGCGCGCGCTGGCTTGAGAACCAGTCCCTTAGATTATTGGTGGGGGTGCTGACTCTGGTGCCTCCATGGCTTGGTCTTTATGAGCTCAAACAAATGCCAGACTCTGCCTGGTTGATTGTTATCCTTCTGGTGATGGTTTGGGGGGCAGACTGTGGTGCTTATTTTGCTGGCAAGCGTTTTGGCAGAACAAAACTTATTGAGCGGGTCAGCCCGAAAAAGACCATGGAGGGACTGGTCGGAGGCTTACTGGTCTCAATGCTGATTTCAAGTCTTGTGACGTTGTTCTTCAGTGTCAGCTTTTTACAGGGGGTGTTGTTGTTGATTCTGAGCATACTGACTGTTCTGGTTTCCGTTCTGGGCGACCTCTGGGAAAGTGTTTTGAAACGTTGCCGCGGGGTCAAGGACAGCGGAAACCTGCTGCCAGGTCATGGTGGTGTGCTTGATCGAATTGATAGCCTGACGGCTGCCGTTCCGATATTTACTCTTTTTGTCATGATAACCAGGGGTGTATTTTAGGTCATGACTGCATCATGCTCTCAATCCGGCAGACAGCGGGTTTGTGTGTTGGGTTCCACCGGGTCCATTGGCAAAAGTACTTTGGATGTGATCGCGCGGAATCCGGATCAATACACCGTGCATTCTTTAGTAGCCGGCAGAAACGCGGACGTTATGCTGGAGCAGGCCCGTCAGTTTCGTCCGCAATATATCGTTATGGCGGATGAACAGGCGGCCAATAAACTCAGGGCGGACCTTCAGTCTGAAGGTTTGCGCATCTCTGTTGAATCCGGCCTGGATGCCATGAACCAGGTGGCGGCGGATGGTGATGTTGACGTGGTTATGGCGGCCATTGTTGGTGCTGCGGGGCTACCGCCCACCATGGCTGCGGTTCGTGCCGGAAAAAAAATACTGCTGGCGAACAAGGAAACGCTGGTGATGACCGGTGCCTTGTTCATGGATGCGGTTAAGGCATCTGGTTCTGTTCTCCTTCCTATCGATAGTGAGCATAACGCCATTTTTCAGTGCTTGCCTGCCAATCACCACGGGGGGCTTGAGCGGGTGGGGGTCAGGCGAATATTGCTGACCGCTTCCGGTGGTCCATTCCGACAGTCTCCGGTAGAAAGTTTTGCCGCTGTGACACCTGAACAGGCCTGTGCCCATCCAAACTGGAGTATGGGGCGTAAAATTTCCGTAGACTCTGCCACGATGATGAATAAAGGGCTTGAGTTTATTGAAGCCTGCTGGTTGTTTGATGCCCGTCCTGAGCAGGTGGAGGTGGTGATTCATCCGCAAAGCATCATCCACTCAATGGTGGATTATGAGGATGGCTCGGTACTTGCCCAGATGGGGAATCCGGACATGAGAACACCCATTGCCCATGCCCTGGCATGGCCGGAAAGGATACCATCCGGTGTTGCTCCCCTGTCTCTGACCGAGATTGCCAGACTGGACTTCTATGCGCCGGACATGATGCGTTACCGCTGTCTGAAGCTGGCCCAGGACGTGGCGCGCAGCGGTGGTACCGCGGCTGCTATGCTCAATGCTGCCAATGAAATTGCCGTTGATGCATTTCTGGAACGCAAACTGCGTTTTGATCGCATACCTGAAGTCATTAATGCCACATTGCAGACCTTGCCGGTCATGAATGTCGGCGACATAGATCAAGTGCTGGAAGCTGACAGGGAAGCCCGCTATCTGGCCCGGAAACAGGTTTCACAAATGCAGGGTGTTGCATGATTTTTGAATCGCTCTTGTCGGAGATAGCTGACTCAGCACAGACCATTTTTGCTTTTGTAGTAACCCTTGGAATACTGGTGAGTATTCACGAGTATGGTCACTTCTGGGTGGCCCGCCGTTGCGGTGTTAAAGTACTTCGTTTCTCCGTGGGTTTTGGCAAGTCATTATGGCGCTGGACTGATCGTCATGGTACTGAATTCAGTATTGCTGCGGTACCGTTGGGTGGCTATGTCAAGATGCTGGATGAGAGGGAAGGGCCGGTGCCCGATAATGAGCAGCACCTTTCTTTTAATAATAAGCCCGTCCTTGCCCGGATTGCCATTGTTGCTGCCGGGCCTGTTGCCAACTTTCTGCTGGCCATTTTTGCCCTCTGGCTCATGTACATGGTGGGTGTTCGTACCCTGATGCCTCAGGTTGGCGAAGTGATTCCCGATTCTCCGTCTGCCGTTGCAGGTATTCACCCCGGTGATGAAATTGTTGCTGTGAACGGTGTGGAAACACCGGGCTGGCAGGCCGTGAACATGGAACTTTTGTCCTTCATTGGTGAGAGCCGAAATCTTGATGTCTCTATCCGGGCAGGTGAGCCCGGAGAGGCCTCAGAGGGGGCTGTGCGGGATAAAAATATCACGATAGTTGACTGGCTGGTTAATGAGGAACAGCCGAATCCTGTGCGTTCCCTGGGTATTGTGCCTTACTCTCCTGTTATCCCCGCAGTCATTGGTCAGCTATCGGACGATGGGGCGGCAGCAAGAGATGGTCTGGAGTCGGGTGATAAAATCCTGCAGGTTAATGGCGAAACCGTCATTGACTGGATGCACTTTGTTGAACTGATTCGTGACAATGCCGGTCTAACGTTGCAATTGCTGGTTGAGCGGGATGGCGTCAGTCAGGAAATGCCGTTGACCCCGGGCAGTCGATCCACTGATGGGGTGACAACCGGTTTTATCGGTGCAGGTGTCCAGCAGGTTTCCTGGCCAGAAACGATGATTCGTCATTTACAGTTTGGGCCGATTGATTCGCTGGTAAAAGGTGCCCAGGCGACCTGGTCACTGACCAGCATGACCCTGGAATCCCTCTGGAAGATGGTTGTCGGGCTTGTTTCCGTGAAAAACTTGAGCGGTCCGATAACCATTGCTAAAGTGGCTGGCGCGTCGCTTGAGTCTGGGCTGGAAAATTTTCTCTATTTTCTGGCCATGTTGAGCGTCAGCCTGGGGGTGTTGAACCTGCTCCCCATACCCGTGCTGGATGGCGGTCATCTGCTTTTCTACCTCGTTGAAATGGTCAGGGGCAAGCCACTTTCCGAGAAAACCCAGACACTGGGTTTGAAAATCGGGGTAACCTTTGTTGTCGGAGTGATGATGCTGGCCATGTATAACGACCTGAGCCGACTCTTCCAATGAAAGAAAAGCACTTTGCGCTCTGCGCGTCATGAATAGCGATGTGGAAATTGAAGAGCATGTTTTTCACGTTAATGCGAAATGAACACGGATAAGAACGGATTCCATGAAGCGATCACTGTTGTCTCTGCTGATTGGCTCTTTAGCCATCGCGCCTGCTGCCCAGGCCTTCGTCGTCTCAGATATCCGGATTGATGGCCTTCAACGGGTTTCAGCCGGGACAGTTTTTAATGCCCTGCCGGTTGAGGTGGGCGATGATATTGAATCACCGGATATCGCCGGGGCCGCCCGGGCGCTCTATCAAACCGGGTATTTCAATGATATTCGTATGGCCCGTGAAGGTGATGTTCTGGTGGTTGCGGTGGTTGAGCGACCCTCCATCAGCGCAATTGAGATTAAGGGCAATAAGGCGATCAAGACGGAAGATCTGATAACCGGCCTGGAGCGTTCCGGTCTGGCAGAAGGGGAGATTTTCCAGCAGGCCACCCTGGAAGCGATCCGTCTTGAGCTTGAGCGTCAATACGTTGCCCAGGGGCGATACGGTGCCAGGATCACCGCCGATGTTGAAGCGCAGCCCCGTAACCGGGTGAAGTTGCGCATCAATGTCAAGGAAGGCAAGGTGGCGACCATACAGCATGTTAATGTTGTGGGTAATACGGCCTTCCCCAGGGATGAACTGATTGACCTGTTTGAGCTGCAGAAAACCGAGTGGTATCAATTCTTCAGTTCTGCGGATAAATACTCCCGGGAGAAACTGTCCGGTGACCTGGAGCGTTTGCGGTCATGGTACCTGGACCGGGGTTATATCAACTTCAATATTACCTCCACCCAGGTTTCTATCAGCCCTGACAAGCAGAGTGTGTATATCACGGTCAACGTGGCTGAGGGCGATAAGTACACAGTCAGTGACGTTAAGCTGGCCGGTGATCTGGTGATTCCTGAAGACGAGGCAAGAAAGCTGCTGCTGGCCCAGCCGGAGCAGGTGTTCTCCCGCAGACTGATTACTACCACGGAAGAGATTCTGAGCCGTCGCCTTGGCAACGAAGGGTATACCTTTGCCAATGTGACCGGAATTCCCAAACCGGACCATGGCAACAAAACCGTTGAGTTGACCTTCTTTGTTGATCCGGGCCGCAGAGCCTATGTCCGACGGATTAATTTCTCCGGGAATACCAAGACCGATGATGAGGTACTGCGTCGGGAAATGCGCCAGATGGAGGGGGCTTCTGCCAATACCCAGAAGATTGAGCAGTCTAAGGTGCGGCTAGAGCGTCTGGGGTATTTCAAGGAGGTCAATGTTGAAACGCCGCCGGTGCCGGGAACCAGCGATCAGATTGATGTTAATTACACCGTAGAAGAGCAGCCTTCCGGCAGTGTTACGGCCAGTATCGGTTTCTCCCAGTCTGATGGTCTGTTACTCGGTGGTTCTGTCAGCCAGAATAACTTTCTGGGAACCGGCAACAAGGTCACCGTTGGTCTGAACAAAAGTGATGTCAGCCAGCTCTATAATTTCAGTTTTATGGATCCCTATTACACCATTGACGGTGTATCCCGTGGTTATGATATTTACTATCGAACCTACGATTACAGTGATTCGGACATCTCCAGTTATGCGGCTGACACCTTTGGTGGTAACGTTCGTTTCGGGTATCCATTGTCTGAAACAGAGTCCATTAATTTCAGTCTTGGGGTTGATGGTACGGAAATAACCACCGGTTCCGGTACTCCCAGGGTTATTCTGAATTATCTTGATACAGAAGGGCGCAAGTTTACCAATATCAAGACGTCGCTGGGCTGGTCGCAGTCAGAGTTGAACCGTGGGCTACTGCCAACGGCCGGTTATTCCCAGAGCTTATCGCTGTCTGCCGCGATTCCGGGCTCAACCACCACATTTTATAAGCTGGTGTATCGAGGTCAGTACTTTCAGCCCATTACCCGCAGTCTGACGGCGCGTTTTGCCACTCGCCTGGGTTATGGCGGTGCCTATGGCAGTACTTCTGAAATGCCGTTCTTTGAGAACTTCTATGCCGGTGGTTTTGGTTCTGTAAGGGGTTACAATGATAACTCCCTTGGACCCAAGGCTGCGCAACGGGATAACGGCGATGACTTCAACAGCATGGGTGGTGATGTGCTGCTTGAGGGTACGGTTGAAGTGCTATTCCCTTTACCCTTTGTCAAGGATCAGCGTTCATTAAGGACCAGCGTGTTCTTTGACTACGGTAATGTGTTTGATACGAGCTGCAGCTCACAGGTGGTCGATTGCTACAAGCCGGGCCTGGGTGAGCTGCGTTACAGTGCTGGTGTGGGCCTGACCTGGATTACCCCCCTTGGCCCGCTGACTTTCAGTCTGGCTAAGGCTCTGAATGCCAAAGGCAGGGATGAAACCCAGACCTTCCAGTTCTCTCTGGGGACTCCATTCTAAGGAGCCTGTCGGGCTTAAGCGTCCGTAGCGAGGATTGCGAGAAATTGAGGATAAAAATTTCTGCTTCTGAGGAGAATAGCGGGGCTATTTGACGAAGAAGCAGGAATTTTTAGACCAATTTTTCGCAACCGCAGTAGGACAGTCTTAAGTCCGACAGGCTCCTAAGCAAATCCCTCTTTTAGGAGGGAATTTTACGTAATTAAAAGGTGCTATCAGGCACCTTTTCTTTATAATGCCTTTTTTTACCGTTTTCAGGAGATTTATTTTGAAATCAATCAGACTGGCATTCCTGGCCCTGATTATGCTGGCCCCTCTGGCCAATGCAGCCACTAGTGGCAGTAAAGTGGGTGTGCTTGATACGGCGATGGTGTTAAGTGAATCCAATGCCGGCAAACAATACGCCAAAAAGTCTGAAGCCAAGTTCAAGCCTCAGTTAGTCGCTCTGCAGAAGCTTGAGGGTGACGTTCGTAATATGCAGGAAAAACTGCAAAAAGATGGCCCGACTTTGAGCGCCGAGCAGTTGAAAGTTCGCCAGCTGGAGTTGCAGCGCAAGTATGAAGACTTGCAACTGAAAGGACGCCAGTATCAGACTGATAAAGCAGAAGCGGATAATGCTGAGCGTGAAAAGCTGCGGCCAAAACTGCAGACTGCCATCGATAAAGTTATTAGTGAGTTAAAGCTGGACCTGGTCATTGATCGTCAGATGGCCATCTATGGCAGTCCGAGTATTGATATCACTCGCAAGGTCATTGAAAGCCTCAACCAGATGAAGTAATGAATCATGACTGATGTTTATACTTTGTCCCAACTGGCAGAACAGTGTGGTGCCCGGCTGCAGGGAGATGGGGATAAGCAGGTCTCAGGTCTGAATACCCTTCAGGATGCCGGGGGGCATGAGTTAAGCTTTCTGGCCAATCCGGCCTACGCCCGATATCTGGAAACCACTCAGGCCGGTGCGGTTATTCTCTGCCCGGATTCCGCCAGTGGCTTTGCCGGCAATGCCCTGGTTCTTGATAACCCATACCTGGGTTATGCCCGGCTCTCCTCCCTGTTCGATACTGACCGTGGTGGCAATGCAGGAATCCACCCCAGTGCCGTGGTTGATGAGACCGCTGTTGTGGATGCGACCGCTGCCATTGGTGCCAATGTTGTGATTGAGGCAGGCGTTCAGATTGCCGCCGGTGTTCGCATAGATGCCGGTACCGTGGTGGGGCACGACTCCGTGCTTGGTACCGATGTTCACCTTCATCGCAATGTTACGGTCTGCCATGGTGTCATCATCGGTGATCGGACCATCATTCACTCCGGAGCGGTGATTGGTGGTGATGGTTTTGGTAATGCGCACGCGGATGGCCGCTGGTACAAAATCGCCCAGATCGGTGGTGTGGTGATCGGCAGTGATGTTGAAATTGGCAACAACACCTGTATTGACCGTGGTGCCCTGGGTAATACGGAAATACACAGTGGTGTCCGTCTCGATAACCTGATTCAGATTGCTCACAATGTGGTAATCGGCGAGAACACGGCTATTGCCGCTGGTGTCGGTATTTCCGGAAGTACAAAGATTGGTAAAAACTGTACTATTGCCGGAGCCGCCGGTTTTGCCGGTCATCTGACCATTGCTGATGGGACGTTTATCAGTGGCATGGCCATGATTACGCGCTCAATTACCAGGGCTGGTTCCTACTCTTCCGGTACTGGTTTTATGGAGAGTCGTGAGTGGCGGAAAAACGTGGTTCGTTTCCGGCAACTGGACGATCTGGCCAGGCGGGTTAAACAGCTGGAGAAGCAGTGCGACTGATATAAGTACACTGAAACCCAGGAGGCTGACCGAGAATAGACTGCCCTACCGGCAACTGCTCCTGCGTTGCTCTAGCTCCTGCATCCATGCAGTCGTGCGGTGGCAGAAAATTGGTCTAAAAATCCGCTTTTGTTCGGCAAATAGCCCCGCTATTCACCTCACAAAACCGAATTTTTATCCTCAATTTTCTGCCATCCTCGCTACGGGGTCGCCTAGACGGGCGCTATTCTCGGTCAGCCTCCTGGGGTAAGAATTTTTACGGTAAAGGAAAGGCTGGTTGTCCAGCCTTTTTCTGTTATAGAGTTTAAGGTGAATGAGACGAATTGAGGTAATTAAGGAGATCCTGCCCCACCGATATCCTTTTCTGCTGGTGGATCGGGTTCTTCATGTGGATACAGAAAATGGCACCATCGAATGTCTTAAAAATGTATCCAGTAATGAGCCGCATTTTAATGGTCATTTCCCACGGCATCCGGTGATGCCGGGGGTGTTGATTATTGAAGCGATGGCTCAGTCAGCAGGTATCCTTGGTTATCACATTCGCAAGATGGATAGCGACACAATCTACTTTTTTGCCGGAGCGGATAAGGTGCGTTTTCGCAAACCGGTGGTTCCCGGTGATCAGCTGATTCTCCGGGCAACACTGTTGGCACGGAAACGGGATATCTGGAAATTTGCCTGTGAGGCGGTGGTTGATGGTAATATTGTCTGCTCTGCTGAAGTTACGTGTGCAAGAAAGGAAATAAAATCTTGAGCGACACACTCTCCGTTACTGATTCTGAAGCTGCCGGGGCGGTTGAAGCCATTAGCCCGTTGCAAGCCGATATTCATCCAACCGCCAAAGTTCATCCGTCGGCTATTGTCGAACCGGGTGCCCGTATTGGTGAAGATGTTGAAGTTGGGCCGTGGACTTATATTGGGCCGGGAGTTGAAGTGGGTATGGGTAGCCGTATTCACTCTCATGTAGTGATCAAGGGCCCGACGGTGATCGGGAAAAATAACCGTATTTTTCAGTTTTCCAGTGTTGGTGAAGAGTGTCAGGATAAAAAATACGCTGGTGAGCCCACTCGCCTGGTGATTGGCGATAACAATACTATCCGTGAAGGTTGTACCATCCATCGTGGCACCATTCAGGATCAATGGCTGACTGCTATTGGCAATAACAATTTGCTGATGGCCTATGTGCATGTGGCCCATGACTGTGTTATAGGTGACAACTGTATTATTGCCAACAATGTGGCACTTGCCGGTCATGTGATGGTTGGTGATAACGCCATCCTGGGCGGTTACACGACGGTGCATCAGTTCTGCAAGATTGGTGCCTTCAGTATGAGTGCTGCCCATACGGCACTGTTTAAAGATGTGCCGGCATTTGTCATGTCCAGTGGTAATCCGGCTGAAGCCCATGGTATGAACTTTGAAGGCATGCGTCGCCGGGGCTATACGCCTGAACTGATCAGCACACTGCGACAATGCTACAAGATCATTTACCGTCAGGGGTTGAGAACGGCTGAAGCGATTGATCGTCTCGAGAGTATGGAGCCGTTACCGGAAATTCAACTGCTGATTGACTCTCTGAAATCATCAAGCCGTGGTATTACCCGGTGATGCAGTCGGCAGTTTCTTCCCCGGGATTATCATTACGTGTTGCATTGGTTGCAGGAGAAGCCTCAGGGGATATTCTCGGGGCCGGGCTGATCCGTGAAATCAAACGACATTATCCGGATGCTTACTGCTATGGTATTGGCGGTCCCCTGATGCAGTCAGAGGGTTTTGACAGCGTGTTCCCCATGGAGCGGTTATCGGTGATGGGGCTGGTTGAGGTTCTCGGGCGTTTGCGAGAACTGCTGGGTATTCGCAAACAGTTGCGGGAACGACTGATTGCCGATCAGCCTGATGTGTTTATTGGTATTGATGCCCCTGATTTTAATCTGGCGCTTGAACGCAGGCTGAAAGCGGCCGGTATTCCAACCGTGCATTATGTCAGCCCCCAGGTATGGGCATGGCGTGAAGGTCGTCTGAAAAAAATCCGGCACTCCGTAGACCATATGCTGGCACTGCTCCCGTTTGAAGCGGACTATTACAGGGATCATGGTGTACCTGTGACCTTTGTTGGCCACCCCCTGGCTGACCAGATTTCCATGAATCCGGATCAAGACGCAGCCAGACATACCCTGGGTGTCAGTCATGGTGGTGGGCCGGTAATCGGGCTATTGCCAGGCAGCCGCAAACCAGAGATAGCCAAACTTGGTCAACTATTTCTTGAGACCGCCCGCCTGCTCAGGAAAGACTTCCCGGATGCCCGCTTTTTAATTCCCTGTGCCAATGAGCGACGAAAAAAGCAACTTCTACCCATTGTCAGTGAGTTTCCGGATCTGGACGTAACGGTCTATGATGGCCAGGCACAATCGGTTATGGCCGCCTCGGATGCGATTCTGATCGCTTCGGGAACCGCTGTTCTTGAAGCTGCACTGCATAAAAAGCCACTGGTTGTCAGTTATAAAATGGCACCGCTCAGTTTTGCCATTATCAGCCGGATGGTGAAGGTCAAATATGTCGCACTGCCCAATCTTCTGGCCGACAAAGAGCTGGTACCTGAAGTGTTACAGGACGATGCTACTCCTGAAAATCTCAGGGTTTTGATCAAGAAGGCCATTGAAGATCAGGCGTACAGAGATACTCTGAAACAGTCTTTTAAGGAGATTCACCACCAACTGAAGCAGGATGCCAGCAGGCTGGCCTATGAAGCGGTGATGTCAGTTATTCAGCAGACCAGGCAGCGGGTAGAGAATCAATGAAGCAAAATCAATTTGACTGGTGTGACGCCAGTGACACAGGAATTATTGTTGCCGGTGTTGATGAAGTGGGCAGAGGTCCACTGTGTGGCCCGGTGATTGCCGCTGCTGTCATCCTGGATCCTGCTCGCCCGATTGAAGGTTTGAATGATTCCAAAAAACTGTCGGAGAAAAAGCGAGAGGCGCTTTTTGACGTTATTTGTCATAACGCCCTGGCCTGGTCACTGGGCAGGGCTGAAGTAGCAGAAATTGATGAACTGAATATTCTCCATGCCACCATGCTGGCAATGCAGCGTGCCGTTGAGGGATTATCGGTCAGGCCCGAACTGGCTTATATCGATGGTAACCGTTGTCCAGCGCTTTCCTGTCGTGCTGAAGCCATTGTAAAAGGCGATAGTCGTATTCCTGAGATTGCTGCCGCTTCCATTATCGCCAAGGTGACCCGCGACCGGGAAATGTTGATTATGGACAGGGAGTGGCCGGGTTATGGCATCGCAGGGCATAAAGGTTATCCTACAAAAGTCCACCTTGAAGCGTTAAGAAAGTTGGGGCCTGCTCCCGTCCATCGTCGTTCCTTTAAGCCGGTTCGGGAGCTCCTGGCTGATGTGGTCAGTTGACATAAAAAGCAACGGACTCAACAAGCCTGGTACATGGTTTCAATGAGTTTGACGGGTTGTCGTGCCTCCGCACTCCGTTCGTCCTGAAGCTTGTCGAAGGACCCATAGGGCCTAAAGGCGGAAACTCCGGACTTTGATAGATCGTGCCAAGCACCCTTCGACTCCGCTCAGGGTGAACGGAGATAGTACACGTCAAACTCATTGAAACCATGTACTAGGCTTGGTCTGTGCAGGTCTTTGGGTCGCAATAATACAGTCATTTCAATGTGGGCGTTGTCAGGTCCGATTTACAGTGTCGGTGAGGAGCTGTTACTGGTACTTTAGCACTAGTGACATTGCGTAGCGCAGGAGGGGGAGTTAACTGCCATGTCTGCTGTGGCCAAATGGTGATAATTCTGAAGGAACTTTTTTTAAATAACTTACTCTAATAAAACACTCACAAACACTGAGTATTTTAAGCATTTCTGAAAACAAGAACCAAGAACCAAGAACCAAGAACCAAGAACCAAGAATATGGTACAGAAAAGCGTTAATACCCGTTCCTCCTGAGCTTGTCGAAGAATGGTGCCACCGTACTTCGACAAGCTCAGCACGAACGGTATGGGTATCAACGTTTAGCTGCACTGGTGCTTTGTTGTGTCAGAAACGAACAATCTTAATTTATAAGAATGAATTGAATATGAATGGTATGAATCAATTTAAGCCTCTTCCGCCCGTGACTACACAGCCACAACTAGAGGGATGTCGAATATCAGGCTATACCCTTAATTGTAACGCCAGGGTTAAAAAAGATGCTGCCACGACTGTAGGCCTTATCGCGGGGAGTACCGCTTTAGCCTCTGTTATTGGTGGTGCTCTTTCCAGCTGCAAACCTGCTGTAGTTATCGCTACCGGCCTACCTGTTTGCGCTGCTGCCACTATCGCTTCTGCATTCTGTTGCATCTGCAAAGATGAATGCCCGTGCTTTAAGCCGCTTCCGGACCGACAGGTTGAGCACGTCAAGCCGGGTTACCTGGCCGATGAGGAGCAGCACATAGCTCCTGGTGCAGAAAAGCGTTAATATCCGTATACCCCGCTCATCCTGGAGCGGAGTCGAAGGGTGCGGGTACCGCACTTTGACTCCGCTTCAGTACAAACGGTATGGATATCAACGCAACCCGCGACTGCATGGATGCAGGAGCTAAAGCAACGCAGGAGCAGTTGCCGTGCAGGACAGTCTTAAGTAGTTAACCAAATGAAATCGTATATTTCTGACTAAGTTGTCAGTCACTCTGCGGCGTTGCAACTCCGGTCACATAGCTACGGCTATGCTCCCTACGTTGCGCCTTGCATAGCAACTGCCCACTTAGCCAGAAATATACGATTCCATTTGGCCAACTACTTAAGTCCAGCAGCCTACTGGCATTGAGAACACGTTAATCGTGTGATTGAAATGTTCCCAGTCGTAAGCTTCCCCTTCAGGTTCCGATCGTGAACTACCTTTTAAATCGAATATCGATCCACTGGGCTTTATCAACACATAGCCTGAACTAAACCGTGGTCAGCTATTTGTGTTCTAAACTACCTGACAATTTTCAGTTCTAACGCAGTATTTCTTGAAAGGTGTCATTTCTGATACCGGGTGTTTTTTTCTGTAAAGAATAGTTCAGCAGTCTGTAATCCAAAAAGAACCTGAAGGTTAATGGAGTGGCGGGATCTATGAACATTCAAAATAGTGGAAACAATGTACAATTGGGATCAGAGCGTAACTTGTCGGCCAAAAAGGCAACATTGAAGCAACCGTTAAAGCCAGTGGATATGTGCGTTGAAGTACAATCCAGGCTGCATTTAACGTCACCCCGGATTCCGCTGTCTGACAATGCGAGAACTGTATGCTTACAGGTCTCACCAAACCTGAGGTTTTCGCATTCCTTTGATTTTCGTTTTGTCGCTAATAATAATCAGGTTCGACATCTTTTATCTGCTCAAACCCATGATAAGCAGCAAGACGTAGTCGTTCTTTCTCATCCGGATGATCTCTCGCAGGGGAACCTGCTCAGCCGCTTGAGTATTGCCGGGACCGGTCATCACTCTCTGAAACCGGGCAAGCTATTTGAAAATAACGAGCCTTTGACCCTGGTTATCGATATCCGAATGCTCACCAGTGACGAGCTGCCAAAACTTAATGAGTTGCTGGATCCCGATAATCCTTGTCTGTTTGACCAAGTCACTCAGAAAAAACGTGCTCTGGGTGAACATGTTTCGCTGCTGGTATTGGCCAGTCATGAGCAGTTGGCGATGGTGGGGAAAAGTGACGAAGCACCGGGTGCGGATTTCTGGCGACGAATTAATCGACCGGGCAATACCTGGCAGTTTGACGCAGACAATGGCAATGACCAGACAATGGACATCGGTGACGTGCCACCGGTATTGGCTGAACTCACCCCGGGCAGTGCTATGGATGATGGCAATACCGTTATTATCCACTGTCATTTGCACAGTAATTGGCGACAGCTGTTTTTTGGTGGACCCGGGGTGGATAAGCAGGGGCGTATCCGGCACCTGCCAGGCAAATTTGAGCAATTGGAAACCGGGCAGCGGGTGATTCTTAAAGGAGCCGACTGGAGTAATCTGGCATTTGAACAGACCATTCGCCAACTGCTGGTGCAAAATCGTTATGAGAGCAACGGTGCTGTCTGTACTCTGCCAGAAGATATTCAGTTTTACCGGATGCCGGTGGGAGATGGCGAGCTGCTATCGCTGTTGCAAATCATGGCTAACTCTGGGGATGCAAGACTTGCCAGTAACGAGCCACAAAACCCATTGATTATTAACCATGGCAATATTTTGGAATGGTTGGGGCCAATCAGTATCGGGCAGGAGGGTTTTGCGGTTCCTAACACCAGCTTGCTGGACCAGGTGAAGGCCGGTGACGTGGTGACAGTCACTTCACCTCTCAGTGAAGCGCTCTGGTTTCTGTTGCTGGGTGCATTGCAGAATATCCACCAGACCACAGGGGTAAAACCGAAGCTTCAGGTCGCTCATTCGCAGCGGCAACCGCAATCACTTGGGCTGACAGAAAAAGCCGGGCAACCCGAACTGGCCAGCTGCATTGGCGGTAAAGAGAATACCAGGGATCACGCCCCCGTCAACACAGTGACTTATCAGCGCAGTGCCCAGGCAAATCACTGGATTAATGGCCATCAGGAAATTCCCCTGGTGATACAGATCAATAGCCAAACCGGCTTCAGCCAGTTGTTTGACAATATCTTTATCACTTCGGAGCAAAAGGCGTATTTTGGCCGCTGTCAGAGCGGCTTGCAGGCAGCTTTGACCACGGGCAAGCCTGTGGTATTCCGGGGGCTGGAGAGCAATCCAAAGCTTCAGCAGCTGCTTGAGCCTCTGGTATCTGGCCAACCCCTGCTGGTTAACGGCATATTACAGGCTTACCCGAAAGCCTGTATCACAGTACTCTGGCCTGAGCTTGCCCAAAGCCCATCCCCGGTATGGAGCGCAATGATCGCCGCTGCAGAGTTGTGTCCACCGGTAGATATCTGGAATATCACCGCGGAACATCATGGTATGTCCCGGACTGAACTCCCGGAACAGGCGCTCGGGCAACTCTGCGAAGCTTTTAAAACCGTACCTGCCACCCTTTGTCATCCATTGCCTGAAATCACAGAAGGGTTGTTGAATAACCTGATATTGGCTGCCCGGCGGGCACAGCAGGTTGACCATGCGCCACAGCTGCAACCCTGCCATTGGCGCAAAGCCATCGATAGCGTATTCAGCCATGGCACCCGGCAGAATCCGTCAGTTCGTGATTTTATCAAGGTGGCTTGCAGGCAGCTATTGCCGGATACAGCGCAAACTGCCTGGGTGGATCCTGATCGTTTGAATGCTGTCATTAACAGTGCCCAGCCGTTGGACAGGAGTTTTGTCCGCCTCAATGTGTGGCAACTGGCCAGGGCTTTTAGCCCGACTGTATTTGCCAATACTGTATTTGAACAACTGAACCTGTCCTATGAATATCCATTTCAAGCTTGCATGTCCAGCGAATGTATGGATTGCCTCTGTGCCTTGATTGTCGCGCAAACGCCCCGGATGCAGCGAAGTTCGGTGGCTTTTCAGCTGCAGGTTGACCCACTGCAGGCAGAGCAGTACCAACAGTTAGCAATCAGGCCACAAAATCAGATCAGGCGGTTGGAAGATGCGCTGGCTTCTGGCTGGCAGTTACGTCCACATTCAGCACAGACTCGAGCTGATGCCATTCATACTCTGGCGATGGATTGTTATCGTGTTAGCCAGGAGAACGTGTCCAGAAATAGTGACCCAGAGCGCATTTCACGCCTGGAGCACCTATTGGTGCAATCACTTGAATGGCAAGGTTGCGCTCAGGCCCCACTTCAGGCGCTGGCCCATGATCTTTATTACAGTTCGGTTAACCAGCAGGATCGGGAACTTCGTCGTTTATCCAGGCTCCATGACCGGCTTGAGGATTCCCCCGTCATTTTCCTGCAGGGAGAAACCGGGACTGGTAAAAGTTATTTTGCCGCCAAAACTGCCGAGGCGTCCGGATTGGCTTCGCTGATTTCTCTGGGCCCCTGCGACAGCGAACAGACCCTGATGAAACGCTGGCAATGGCGGGAACATACTGGCACCGGGGATGGTGGTGACCGTTATATGGCATTACAAGAACGGGCGTTACTGGAATGGGCCAATACTCAACCCGCCGCTGCAGGTCATTATATTACAGTGGTTCTGGATGAGGCCAATCTGGCCAACACCGGATTGCAGGCTTCACTGAATGGTTTATGGGAACCGGCACCGTGCATCTATGTTAACGGTCACCCGGTCAAGGTGACTGCTCAGCACCGAGTGATTGTGACCGGTAATCCGGGCCATTACGCCGGACGCCAATTAGACCCAGTGCTGAAGGAGAAACTGCCCGGGCCATACTACCTTCCCTTAAATCGGGCTTTTCTCCGGGACCGGGTGGTTGAACCTGCTCTGCTAAGGCAGTTACAAAGGTATTTGCCAGAACCGCAAACAGACGACATTGTACGTAGCGCCAGTGACCGTGTGATGGTGCTTTGGCAATATTATCCGGAATTGCTGCCGGAACATGAGTTTACCCCCAGGGATTTGACCGATATCTGCAGCTGGGTGGGTTGGTATCTGGATCGTGCATTAGCCACCAGGCACAGACAGGGCAGCGTTACCCGTGAGCAGGTGGATGGGTTGATCTTGCAGAGTTTTCAGGATGTACTGGGCTCAGAAATTCCCGGGGTGAGTCAGGATGCCAGGACAGCACTGGAACTCTGGTTTTCTGCCCGTGACCAGGTAGACAACACTTTGAGAGACCTGGTGCATAATCAGGTCCTGGAGGGTATACGAAACAGTTTTATCCGGGCGACGTTACAAACCCGGCCTGAATTTGATACCTCCGGATCAGCGGTCAGTGAATTGGTGCAACGGCTTGGTCAGGATTTAAGCCGATGTCAGCAGGCGCATCATCACGTCAGACAACATCATGGTCGTCAGGCTACCCTGATTGAAGGCCCTGCCGGGCGGGGTAAGGATGTCACCCTGAACCTGTTGATTGAAAGCTTCAAACAGCAGGTTGCACAGCGGGGAGAATCCATGCCGGAGGTATTTTATTGCAATGCCGGGGATTGTTCCTGGGACAGAGTGTGCGAAGCCATCCAGCGGGCGAAAGTCAATGGCGGCATCGTAGTCATTTCTGAATTGAATCTGATTGATAGCCAGCACCTGGAGGGGGAACTTAATGCTATTCTGGCCGGTGATGCTCATCCGGGTTTCCACCTGTTTGCCACCACCAATCCTCCCCGGTACAGTGGCCGAAAACCGTTATCACCAGCGCTCAAAGGACGTTTCCGCTATTTGCCTATCCGACAATATAATCCGGCGGAACTGCTGGCCATTGTTGAAAAAGTGTTGCCACAAACGCCAGAGGGAAAGTCCGCAGCTGAATTGTTGACACAGTGGCACTGTCAACTGAGGGCCTGTTTGCAACAGCAAGGCCTGCCCTTGCAGCCCACCGGGCTGGATTTACAAAATCTGGCCAGGGCCGTCATTAAAGATGGAGACTTTACCGAAAATGCGCTCCGTCAACACATCAATCATCACTATCAGCTTTATTTTATCGCGGTCAGGGCAACCCTGGAGAAATTGCCAGAATTATCGGCTGTACCCATTGGCCAGCGGGGGATTGATCCTGTACTTTGCAATTGGTTTCACCACACCAGGGCTGGCTCTGATCGCCCCTGGTTGATACGTCGCAGCAATCTCAACCATATTGATGAACAGCACCATGAAATACACATCAAGGCTGGCCTGAGTGATGCAGAGGCCCGAACGGAAATCATCAGGCGTGTGGCTCAGGTCCAATGGCTGGCTTCGGGTCTCTCCCCGAAACCGAAAGATGCGGATGATATTCTGACCCAGACTCTTTATCGATACTGGCAGCACTGCTGGTTTGATCACAGGTTTAATCAGACTGGGGTGGAGGCAAATACTGTTTTTACCCTGACGGATGCCCAAAAGCAAACCCTGAAAATGTCCATTAACCAGCCATATTTCCGGGAAGCTGACAAACAGATAAGTGCATGGGATGCCAACAAGGTTTTTTTGTGGCCTGCCTTTTGGCAGAAAATTTCACGGATAGTATCAAACCCCGTCAGACACTATTCCGGCAGTGGCAGAAAAAGGTCAGATTCTCACAGTTCCGGCGCGGAAGCGGTGGGACATAAACTGGCAAAAATTGAGGGACAATATCCTGGTGCTGTTTCAGCCAATAGTGGCGATACACACAACGCTCCGGGAAAGCCACTCTCTGAAGCTGCTCAATCTGCACCACGGGAAAATGCCAAAACAGAGGCTGCCACTATCTGTGCAAACGATACCCTGCCTCTTGATAATCAGGCAGAGCTACCCGCCAAAACGATTCATTATCTTGATGTTGATACCGCTTATGAACACAGAGCGTTACGTCAGTTGGTGGAGAGAAAGATTTTTGCCTCTCGTGAAAGTCCCGGGATGTATCGCCTGGAGGTCTTTGATGTGGCTTTGAATAATCAGGGTAATGTTGAACTACGCAGTTTTAGCCCCGGGGCGCACGGTCTTGAGCTGGTGTTTCCTTCCACTCTGCCTGATGGAGAAGTAACCCTGGGCAGCGAGCAGAGTCTGGGTGTTCATTGCCTGCGGGTAAACAAGGATAAGTATTTTTACCTGCCAGGTCTGAACCCGGATGAAACTATCCAGGCTTTCCGAATAAAACCGTCTCTGGATTACCGGTTGATAAAAGACAGGTATACAGGTCTTCACATGGTGCGTTTTCCAAATGTCGGTGATGGTCAGGAAATAACAGTTAATTACGTTGTAGAAAAAAGAGTGACAGAAAGTTCGTGTAAAAAACCATCGGTCGAAACGTTGGATTTAGTGCAGCAATCTGGCGACGCGAGGTTAGACTGCACTGTTTCTGAACCCATGAAATTACAATTAACTGAATTCTTTAACGGCTTTGCAGCAGCTGATATGGCAGAGAATCAAAAGGAACAGATTCGTTGTATTCAGTCGGCAAAGATCCTGAAAGATCGCATTGCTGCAATAGCAGAGTATTGCAAAAATTTTAAGGGCTTAGAGAAGTATGAAGGTGGCGAAGGCTTTTTCCGCTTTCTGCTGTGGCGTCAACAGGGCAAGTGTCAACACAGAACGCCCATATTTGTGGCGCTCTGCCGCTATTTTGGAATTCCTGCACGCGCAGTAAGCGGTAAATACCACCTATATCCGGAGTATTCACTGGATGGCGGAATGAGCTGGAAGTCAGAGGATCTCGGAGGCGCTCCTGTACAGGTAAAACGAATCGAACCTGACTTTCAGCCTTTCAGGCAGGGAAGTGGTTCCAGCACCGAGTCAAAGAAGATTAAGGCGTTTCTGGAAAGTGCTGATCCAGAGCAACTGCAGCGCCTTGCCAAAGCTTATGGTCGGAGTGTCGAAGATCTGCACAAAGCCCTTGAGGCAGGCTGTGCATTACCAAATAAAACGCCAGGTACCAGCGAGGTGGTACAAAGGCTTTGGAAAGACAAAGACTTAACCGGTTTTTCTCTGGGAGTCTCAATTCTGGTAAAGAAAGAGACACTGAACTTTGAGGAATCTCGGTTGATTGGCAAGGTGTTTTGTAGGCGTACCGTTACCTACTATAAACCGATGTCTGAGGCGGTGAGTCAAATATTGTCCAGCAGTAGTGAAGATCAGGTGACCGGGCTGCTCAAGGCGCTCTACTCAAAAACGGTTGTTCACAACCGTTATGGAGATCATGACGATTGGCTGGGTTCAATGGTGGATATACTGACAGAGAGTAATTTAGCCCACCCCCCAGTCATTCATTTTGCCGTTGAAGCATTCAAGGCGGGTTGGCTAAGACCCCCGCAAAGTTACCCTAGCAATATTGTTCCAGCTGGTAAGTATCATGACCTGATGGTACGTCTGGAAACTGTAAAGGAATTGAAGGCTCAGACCGTCAGTTACCTGGAACATTGGTATAAAGCATTGCTGACTCCGTTGAGGAATAGCCAGGAGTGGCTGAGTCGTTACGATTGGGAACTGAAAGGAGACGATCATTTTTTCGTAACCCAAAGCTTTAATGGGGTTTCGTCATTCCTGGAAGAAAAAATCGACTGTTCGTCTTTACAGTTGTCCTGGACGAACAACCCTGAGGGCATTCCGGACATTGAGCGAATGTTGGTGCGAAAACCCGCTTTTCCACAATTTAACGCCAGTAAGACTGGCATTCGCCCGGTTATTATACTGGGTAAGCCTGAGTGGGCCTACACAGTTATCGCGGATGAAGTAGAAGCCCATTATTCATCAGAACCATGGCAGGTTATGGAAAAAAACTTCAGATTTAATCTGACATACGATCAATATCGCGCTGAAGTTTGTAAAGTATCCGGAAAACATACTAATAAAACTCACAGGAATGTTCGTCTTCCAGCGAAGCGGGAAGGTAGTCGAGATCAAAAAGAGTCTGAAGAGATTAATAAAAAAACCAAGGAAATCTTCGCAAGGTACATGCCAATTATAAATTCCCTCCGTGTGTCTGGTAATGACCGTTCAAGTGTCCCTGAAACTGTCGTTAAACAGGCTATTTACCAGGCATTCATTTATTACCTGTATCATATGACAAAAACCAGGGGCAGTCGTTTAACTTATTGTTTTCTGGAGGCCGATGTCGGACGCAGATATTCCAACAGATATGGTGCCCATGAGGTATCCTCACCGGAAGAGCTGTATGCCATGATGATTAAAACACAGAATAATTCTGCTCTTGAAAGATCTGTTAAGGCCCGTTATCTGAGGCAGGCACACAACTCGGGCAATGCGCTGGTGCTTAAATCTGAGGAATTAACCACCATTGCCAGGGAATTCCTGAATACGGTAAATTTTAAGTCGATTTATGAGTCACTGCTAAATGCCCGGGATCCTGTCGGATTTAAGCGTACTTAGCGAGGATTGCGAAAAATTGAGGATAAGTAACTGCTCAAAATTTGGTGGAAAGTCCCATTTCAAGACACCCAGATCAAAACTCAGGTAGACAACATTGAGTTATTTACGGTTCCAGTTGAACTACTTGTTCAATGTCTGATCCAACTCCTGAAATAACATTGACCAGACCAAGGGGGGAGTTATGGAGTCAATTAGCGGGCATTCCGGATTCTTCTACCAGCGATTTGATGGATCTGATTCTGCCATTTCTGAAGTAAACTGTGACAATCCCTACAATGAGCCCACACCGTTGGCGGCTTGCAGGGTCGGCGATCTCAATGTCCTGAAAAGGGAACTGCAAAAGGACCCCGCTGTCGTTTGCAAAGATTACCGCTGCGCAAAAACCGAAGATATGGTTTCCTTGCTGTTTGTTGCAGTTACTGAAAGGCACGTTGATCTGGTCCAGCTGCTGATCAGCAAAAATGCTGATGTTAACTATGTCACTCAAGTTGGTTGGACGCCGCTCAGTTATGCTGCGAAGGAAGGGCATATTGAAGTGGTCCGGATGCTGCTCAATAATGGGGCTGATGTTAACCTGGCCTCCTTGGACGGATCCACGCCGATCAGTTATGCAGCGGAAGAAGGGCATGTTGAGGTGGTTCGGCTGCTGATCAACAAAAGGGCTGATGTTAACCTGGCTACTTCAGACGGATTCACGCCGCTCAGTTTTGCAGCGGAAGAAGGGCATGTTGAGGTGGTTCGGCTGCTGATCAACAAAAGGGCTGATGTTAACCTGGCTACTTCAGACGGATTCACGCCGCTCAGTTTTGCAGCGGATAAAGGGTATGTTGAGGTGGTTCAACTGCTGCTCGACCACGAGGCCAAGGTCAATTTGGCGACGAACAAGGGCACTACGCCGCTTTCTTTTGCTGCGCAAAAAGGGCATGTTGAGGTGGCCCGGCAACTGATTGAAAAGGGTGCTGATGTTGATCAGGCTACTATAAAAAAGGCCACGCCACTCTATTTTGCCGCCAAGCTGGGTAACAATAAGATGGTTGAACTGTTATTAGCCAATGGTGCAGATCCAAACAAAAAAGCGGAAAGATTTCGACTGTGGTTTTTTTCGATCACCAGGTCACCTCGTGCCGCTGCCCGACGTTATCATGGAAATAAAGAAACGGTGGATATGATAAGGGCAGCCAAAGCCCTGAAAAAAAGAAACATTGTTCGATCCAGTGAATACTCACCACTGCTTGCTGGTCAATTTCCATCTTTGGGTTCCATTCGTCAAGATCTATAGGGCCAACATAATAATTGCAGATCAACGACAGCACACTTTAAAGGAACATTGTTGCCTGAAGGGGCAGTCCGTTGGGTGGCCAGCTGGTCACGCCGGATGCGGTGGTTGAGGACTATGAACGCGGTAGTTGGTTGCAATAAAGCAATATTTTTTATTGGTGTATTTATCAGAGGATTCATTATCATTACCGGATTGCCATTCAGGACCTCCTTCTCCCATGACAGCACAATTTATCCACTTACGGGTGCATACCGAGTTTTCCCTCAGCGACGGGCTGGTGCGAATAAAACCGTTGATCAGCGCGATTTCCGGCTCTGGCATACCGGCGGTGGCGGTGACCGACCAGTCCAATCTCTGTGCGCTGGTGAAGTTTTATTCGGGGGCCATGGGCGCAGGCATAAAGCCCATTTGTGGCGCTGACCTCTGGGTGGAAAATCCGGCGGACAAGTATGCACCGTCCCGTCTGGTGTTGCTGTGTATGGATGAGCAGGGTTATCACAATCTGACCGAGCTGATCTCCCGGGCGTTTATGGAAAATCAACACCACGAAAAAGCACTGGTTAAACGGGAGTGGATCATGGCTCAGTCAGAAGGGCTGATTGCGCTCTCCGGTGCCAGGGAAGGTGAGATTGGCCGGGCACTGTTATCGGGCAAAAAGTCGTTGGCGGGTGAGTTATTGCAGGAGTGGATGGGGGCGTTTCCTGATCGCTTCTACCTGGAACTGCACCGTACCAACCGGGCTGGGGATGAAGAGTGCGTTCATGGTTCCGTGGCTCTGGCGGCAGAATTCAACTGTCCGGTGGTGGCCACCAATGATGTGATGTTTATGACCCGGGATGATTTCGAAGCCCATGAGTCCAGGGTCTGCATCGGCGAAAGTGTGGTTCTGGATGATCCCCGCCGGGAACATCGCTACAGTGAAGAGCAGTACCTGAAGTCTGAGCAGGAGATGGCTGAACTCTTTGCGGATATTCCTGAAGCACTGGCCAACTCCGTTGCCATTGCCCAGCGCTGTTCTATTAATGTCAAACTGGGTGAGTACTTTCTGCCGGAATATCCCGTGCCAGAAGGTAAAACCATGGATCAGTTTTTCCGTGAATTTTCCCACGACGGCCTGACGGAGCGTTTGGCGTTTCTGTTTGATACGTCGGCACCGGACTTTGCGGAAACCGAAAAAATCTACCGGGACCGACTGGACTTTGAGCTGAACACCATTTTGCAGATGGGGTTCCCGGGGTACTTCCTGATCGTTATGGACTTTATCCAGTGGTCTAAAAATAACGATATTCCCGTTGGCCCCGGACGTGGTTCCGGTGCCGGGTCACTGGTGGCCTATGCCCAGAAAATCACCGATCTGGACCCGATCAAATACGACCTGCTGTTTGAGCGATTCCTGAACCCTGAGCGGGTGTCGATGCCTGACTTTGACGTTGACTTCTGTATGGAAGGCCGGGACCGGGTGATTGATTATGTGGCCCGTACCTATGGACGCAATGCGGTTTCCCAGATCATCACCTTCGGTACCATGGCGGCCAAGGCGGTGGTGCGCGATGTGGCCCGGGTTCAGGGTAAGTCCTACGGTCTGGCGGATCGTCTTTCCAAAATGATCCCCTTTGAAATCGGCATGACGCTCGGTAAGGCCTATGAACAGGAAGAAGCCATTCGGGAGTTTCTGGAGTCCGATGAAGAGGCGGCGGAAATCTGGGAGATGGCGCTCAAGCTGGAAGGGGTCACGCGCAATGTCGGTAAGCACGCCGGTGGTGTGGTGATTGCCCCCACCAAGTTGACGGACTTTGCACCACTTTACTGTGATGAGCACGGTAAAGGGGTGGTCACCCAGTATGACAAGAATGATGTGGAATACGCAGGTCTGGTGAAGTTCGACTTCCTGGGCCTACGCACGCTGACCATTATTGACTGGGCCCTGAAACTGATTAACCCCCGCCGGGCGCAGCGGGGTGAAGAGCCTCTGGCCATTGAAGCCATCGACCTTGAAGATAAAAGCTCCTACGACATGCTGAAGCGGGCGGAAACCACCGCGGTCTTCCAGCTGGAATCCCGTGGGATGAAAGACCTGATCAAACGTCTCCAGCCCGACTGCTTTGAAGATATTATCGCTTTGGTGGCCCTGTTCCGTCCCGGTCCGCTGCAGTCCGGGATGGTGGACAACTTTATTAACCGTAAGCATGGCCGGGAGGAACTCTCGTTCCCGGATGCCCAGTATCAGCACGAGTCGCTTCAGCCTATTTTGCAGCCCACTTACGGCATTATCCTGTATCAGGAGCAGGTCATGCAGATTGCCCAGGTGCTGGCCGGTTATACCCTGGGCGGTGCGGATATGCTGCGCCGGGCCATGGGTAAGAAAAAGCCGGAAGAAATGGCCAAGCAGCGGACAGTCTTTGAAGAGGGCGCTATCAGCCAGGGGGTTGATGGTGAGCTGGCCATGAAGATCTTCGATCTGGTGGAGAAGTTTGCGGGCTATGGCTTTAACAAATCCCACTCGGCGGCCTACGCCCTGGTTTCCTATCAGACGTTGTGGTTGAAGGCTCACTATCCATCGGAGTTTATGGCGGCGGTCATGAGCTCCGATATGCAGAATACCGATAAGGTGGTGACCTTTATCGAAGAGTGCCGGGATATGGGGCTGACCGTGCTGCCGCCCAGCGTGAACAGCGGCGAATATATGTTCGGCGTGAACGACGATGGGCATATTGTCTATGGGCTGGGGGCCATCAAGGGCGTGGGTGAAGGCCCGATTGAGGCGATTGTCCGGGCTCGTAAAGAGGGTGGTCCATTCAAGGACCTGTTTGACTTCTGTGAGCGGGTGGATGCCAAAAGTATCAACAAACGGGTGCTGGAGGCGTTGATCAAATCCGGGGCGCTGGACCTGCTTGGGCCAGTCCCACAAAAGCCGCAGCAGCTGAATTTCAATCGTGCCGTGCTGGAAGCGAGCCAGCTGGAGGCGATCAAGGCGGCGGACCAGGCGGCCAAAAGCCTGGATTCCGGTCATATGGATATGTTTGGTGCTCTGGTACCCGTCGGCGAAGAGGCTGTTTACGACACCTACCTGAAAACCAGCGAATGGACCGATAAGGTTCGCCTCGGTGGCGAGAAGGATACCCTGGGGCTCTACCTGACCGGTCACCCCATTGATGAATACGAAAGTGAAATCCGGCACTTTATCCGCAACCGCATCAAGGACCTGCAGCCTGCCCGGGGTGATAGCCAGAATATTGCCGGGCTGGTGGTGGATATGCGGGTGATGAAAAATAAGAAGGGGGACAAAATGGCGTTTGTTACCCTGGATGACCGCACCGGACGGATTGAGGTGTCGGTGTTTGCCGATGTGTTTGGGGAGTATCAACACCTGCTCCATAAAGATGCGGTGCTGGTGGTGGAAGGGGAAGTCACCTTTGATGATTATTCCGGTAGCCTGAAAGTCCGCTCGAAGAAAGTGATGAAAGTGGTGGATGCCCGCAGCCATTATGCCCGTCGTCTGGTTCTTGAGGTTTCCCATGAACAGATTGATGGTCATTTTGAACGAAAATTGTCGTCCATGCTGGGCGGGCAGCCGGGTCGGCTGCCGGTCAGGATTGATTACCATCGGGACGATGCCCGTGCCAGCCTGATGCTGGGTGAGCAATGGCTGGTCAGCCCCAGTGATGAATTGGTGCTGGAACTCCGGCAGTGGCTTGGCAAAAATGCTGCTAACGTTGAGTATGCCTGAGAAAGTGCTGACGGAATTGGGGGTATGAAACGGGCGCTTTGGGTTTTGTGCAGTTTCCCTTTTTCGGGAATAAGTCAAACTGGATGGAATTGTAAAATCAACTTTCATAGAACTTTCATTGGAATATGAGGTCTGACTTTTCGATCAGGTAAACTCACCTGTTTTCCTGGTTGCAGACTGCACCGGGCTTAAGGGATATCTGAAAGCCAATGGTCATGTACTTAGTGAAATTTTTATGAGAGGAACTTTAAATGATTCCTGATACAGCTTGCAAAACGCAGTTTTCAGCACAAGCAAATCAAGAGACTGAACCAAAACCAGCCGAACAGGGAAAGTTTAACAATCTGTCGACTACCGTTGTTCCCCCCGGGGCTTCTGGCACGATACCGCAGGCTGATAATTCCCGGTCCGGATCAGAGTGGTTAAGCAATAAATCACCCAGTCTGGTGGACTCAAATATCACCATAGCGGCTTCAGGCTCGCCTTCACAGGTTTTTCGAAATATGGGAAAACTTAGACAGAGCCCCAATTTCTTTTTGCCTCACACTTTGGAGAAATACTTCCCGGGTGCAAATGGAGGACTGGGCCAGGCAGATCTCAAGGTATGCGACAGTACCTTGAAAGAGGTTACCGGTGTTCTTGTTCTCGATGAATATGAGGCAGGTGAGTATCATCATCGTTCAAGAAGGTGTTTCAGGGAGTTGTATGACCCTTATTCAATACATGCTGGTCAACTGGATGATGGTATGTTTTTCCTCTACACACTGAGGCCTGGCCTTTGTAAAGAGCTATTTAAATTTGATCCTGAACACCTGAAAATCCGGTACACGGGTTATGAACTCCGGCCCGATGACCGTGGCTTCCCTTTTTCCCTTTATTGCGGAAAGACCTTTGAAGAAGCATTGTCAGCCTTTGAGCTGGCTTGTAAGGGCAGCGACATAGCGACTTTCATCAGGCCGCTGTTGGGGGTTGGGTCTGACTCATTCAGTACGATCTATGAAGCACATAAACCGGAAGTCCCGGAGTTACCAGCGAAAGTCCCGGAAAGACCTCAGGTAGACCCAAAGCGGATTGCCATTGCTGAAGAGGATATGTCTTTATTCTGATACGACTCAGATCTATTCCCCACCTTTCTGTCTGTCCCGTTGCTTGTAATAACTGCTGATCATTCGGGACAGGCTGGTGAGCCACGGATTATTGTGGACACCAAAAGTACTCAGAATTTACTGGCAGGCCAACGTTGCATTGGCCGGGAACTGAATGACCCCGATGTTCATGGAACGGAGCTCCTTCCTTCAAATAGTGTCCCCTGTCTGGCAGGAATTTCACCTTTTTCAAAAGGTGTCATCCTATTCTCAGATTGCTTTTCTGCCGCCCTTGAGGGCTACAATACCGTTGCTTTGTTTACAGGCGATTACGCTTTTTAACTCGACTTTCTGGCGGTGTTTACGTATTTTGATCCCTATTTACTCTCCGGCCATGATAAGTGGACTTCATGAACCCGAATTACCTGGACTTTGAACAGCCAATTGCTGAACTGGAAGCCAAGATAGAAGAGCTTCGGCTGGTCAGCAGCGATGCAGAGCTGAATATTACTGAAGAGATTGCCACACTGCAGGATAAGTGCCGCAGTCTGACGGATGCCATTTTCAGCAACCTTTCTTCCTGGCAGGTGGCCCAGCTGGCCCGGCACCCCAGAAGGCCCTACACGCTGGACTATATTCGCCATATTTTCACCGAGTTTGATGAACTCCATGGCGATCGCCATTTTGCTGATGACCCTTCCATTGTAGGTGGCATGGCTCGACTGGATGGTCGACCGGTGATGGTGATTGGTCATCAGAAGGGGCGCGAGATCGAAGAGAAAGTTCGCCGGAATTTCGGGATGCCCAAACCGGAAGGTTACCGCAAAGCCTGTCGCCTGATGGAAATGGCGGAACGTTTCAAGATGCCCATCCTGACCTTTATTGATACACCGGGCGCATACCCGGGTATTGGTGCCGAGGAACGTGGGCAGAGTGAGGCGATTG
The DNA here is from genome assembly GCF_049310165.1 of Endozoicomonas sp. ALE010. Taxonomy (NCBI): domain Bacteria; kingdom Pseudomonadati; phylum Pseudomonadota; class Gammaproteobacteria; order Oceanospirillales; family Endozoicomonadaceae; genus Endozoicomonas; species Endozoicomonas sp. ALE010. The sequence continues at coordinate 58,381 of NZ_JBLYNV010000019.1, forward strand.
CCTACAACCTGGCGGTGATGTCCCGCTTGAAAGTGCCTGTGATTTCCACGGTGATCGGTGAAGGGGGTTCCGGTGGTGCATTGGCCATTGGGGTTTGTGATCATCTGGTGATGATGGGGTATTCAACTTACTCTGTTATTTCCCCTGAGGGTTGTGCCTCCATTCTCTGGAAAAAAGCCGAGTACGCTTCTACCGCCGCAGAAGCCATGGGGGTAACTGCCGGGCGTTTACAGGAGCTGGGCCTGGTGGATACCCTGGTGGCAGAGCCATTGGGTGGTGCACACCGGGATCCTGAAGCAGCGGCTGCCAGTTTGAAAGCCACGCTGGTGGATCAGCTGAACATGCTTTCGGCACTGGACAGCGATACCCTGCTGGAAAATCGTTACCAGAAAATCAGGGACTTTGGGGCGCTTTGATTGCGAAAACGATGGCAAAAACCAGCGCAGAGATCACTTCCTGTCACCCGCTAAGCCCTGAGTGGGTGCTTGATCAACTATCTTCAAGCCTGCAGCTACCGGTATCTGAATGCCCTGTAACGGTGGCATTCAGTGGCGGTGTTGACTCCACCGTTTTACTCCATTTGCTGGCCTGCCTGCGTGATCGGGGAGATATTGCTGATGTGGCTGCTGTTCATGTTCATCATGGTTTGAGCCGTTACGCTGATCAGTGGGCTGAGCACTGTCAGTCGGTATGTGAACAGTGGCAGATACCGCTGACCATCGCCAGAGTTTCTCTGGAAAATGACGGCTATGGTCTGGAGCAGGCGGCCAGGGACGCTCGATACCAGGTATTTATCAATGCCGTGGAAGAGGGTGGCTGTCTGTTGCAGGGGCATCATCGGGATGATCAGGCAGAGACGGTTCTGCTCAGGTTATTCCGCGGGACCGGTGTTGATGGTGTTCAGGGGATTCCCGAACAAAGGTCCCTGGGCAATGGGCTGTTGTTACGGCCCTTACTGAATGTGGCCCGAGCATCCATTGAAGCTTACGCCCGGACAAATAACCTCCGATTTATTGAAGATGACAGTAATACGGATGAACGCTTCTCCCGCAACTTTCTCCGTCAGCGACTGATTCCCATGGTGGAAGAGCGCTGGCCGGGTGCGTCGGAACGATTGGTCGAATTTGTGCGGGATGTGGGGCAGATGAATCAAACCGTGCAGCAGCAAACTGTCGAACAGTTGGCCCTGTGTATTGATTATCGCCCGCAATGGCTGCTTGACCGGCAACCGCTGATTAATCTGACAACGCTGCAATCCCTTGATGCCGGTTCCCGGCGTCGAGTGGTTCGCCAATGGCTGCAACAGCAGGGCATACAACTGCCCTCCAGAGACACCCTTGAACAGATCTTTGATGAAGTGGTTGAGGCTCGAATCGACGCCGAGCCGCTGCTGGCAGTTGCACCTCGCTTTGCCCTGACTCGCTACCAACAAATGCTCGTGCTGCTGGATGAAGAAGTGGATTTGCAGGCATTTGAGCCCATGGTATGGGACTGGCAGAAAGAGCCAATCGTGGTGTTGGGAGACCGGTCGCTGATCTGCAGTGTTAAACAGGAGCACAGTGGTAACGCCATCCGACTGCCACAAAAACCATTACTGTTAAAACGCCGTTGTCATATATCAGGGGATGAAAAGTTTGCCATTACCGGGCGGCAAGGTCGAAAAACACTGAAAAAATGGCTGCAGGACTATAAAGTGCCACCCTGGCTGAGAGAATATCTGCCATTGGTGTTTGATAGTGACCAAATGGTGGCTGCTCCCGGTCTCTGGGTGTGTGATGGCTATTATGCCAACGAGAGTGATGGTTTAGCTCTCCATTGGTAACAGCCATCCGTCTTTGTTTTACCGGTTATTGTCGTTTGAGTTACCGTTCTCTAATGCTTCCAATGCCCGCAAACGTTCTCCCTGGTCTCTAAAGTAGTGACTATTTTCAGCAACCCGGGACACCGTATCGTATGGATGTTGTAATTCGTTAAAATTAATCACAGGGTTCGGGTCATTGTGACCATTTTGATGGATTGGAAAAACGTCAGAATCCTGATATTGACGCCATAATTCCCATCGGTGAATCTTGGCAAAACGCTGTTTCTTTGCCTGGTAATTTTCCAGCCAGTGTGCCGGGTCAATATCCTCTTTTTGCTTGAAACTATCGATCATTTTATGGATCACTTTGACGAGTTGGCGATAGCGAGGGCGGTACCATTTTTCCCTGAGCACTCGGGCAGAAAAAGCGCGAAATTCGATGAGTATCTCTTGTATCAGCTCTTTGCTTCCGGGCTCAGGGTAGCTGGCATCGACGACTTGTTGTAAACAGGTTAAGCGCTTCTTCAATGCGCTCTTACCGATGCCGCCTGCCCACTTTAATCGACGGAACGCTTTATGTTCATCCACGAGATCTGAGAGTATGGTTTTTTTCAAGGCTTCACGGTCTTCTGTGATGTTGTTTTGAACCAGCTGAATTTTTTTCTGCAGGGGCAAACTTTTTAGTAAGCCGTAGACGTTACTTGGGTGAAGGACGTAATCAGAGCGATCGCTTTCGTCAGGTTGTTTGGATAGATTGGTAATCATGTGTTTCGTCGGCGAAAGAACAGAGGTCAGTGTTCCAATCTGATGTTTTTTTAATCCGTACGTTCCGATAATGGGCAGGCTATTTCTTGGTAGCGGTAGATCTTCGTAGTTATAAACGACGGTAAATCTTTTTTCAGGCCACTTATTTCGCAATTTTTTTGCCTGTTTTTTTGCTGCTTTTATCAGTCTGTCCTCGGATGATCTCATAGTGCGGATGTAGTTCTCTACTAACGTTTTCCTCGCGCGTCCGCTGAGGTTTGCAGCAAGGTCTTTTTCTGGATAAAACAGCTCTTCCCTGACTTCTTCTGGCCCCACGATGTAGCTTCTGACGCCGCTGTTGGCAGATCGGAATAAATCGCAGGGCGGAAGGGATTTTACACAGGTATCGTCATTGTTCAGAAAAACAATGGTTTTGTCTTTAAAGTGATCAACTAACGTGACGCCGGTATCTGCATGTACCCCGGTCGCGGGCAACGGTGCAGTGTCGGTTTCGACAGCTGGATGCCCTTCGGTTTCCCTGGATTGCAGCTCATGGAACAGGCTTATCCCATTGTTGAGCGAGCTGTTCCAGGTGGCAAAAGTCAGTCCAAGTCGCTCGGCCAGGGCTTCCCATTGATTCCATTCTGGCAAAGAAGTGTTGGCGTTGGTAACTAACAGAAAATCTGCATCAGGATTGTACTGGTAACCCTCGGCAAGCTGAACTTGAAACACTCTTCGTTGTACCACTTCCACCAATTGGGGATCTGTCGGGCAATCTAAACGTCCCAGTTCGAGTTCTGCGAATAGTGTGACTTTTGTGTAAAGGTGCTGTGCAGGATTGCTGAAGGTGATCGAACCTGAAAGTCTGTCCTGACCATGGGGAGGAAGTTCATTGATCGATTTCGTGAGCCCCTGGTTACCGCTGAACGGTACACCATCTCTACTGTAAAAAGTTACGTCGGCGCTTCTCGTCTGGCCATTATTGGTATCTGCGGTGTCTGCGGTATCTGCGGTATCTGCGGTATCTGCGGTATCTGCTGTAAAGTGCAAGTTGAGCAACCGCTGTTGGCTGCCCTGCAAACCAAGGGCTTTCGGAGAAATATTGTTCACTTTTACCGACAGCAGTGCTTCTTCATCGCGGCTGATTGATTTGCTCCCTTCTATCGTATCGATATCCGCTGGATATCTTACGGGAAACCTTATTTGCTCTGTGGCTACTTTTGAGAACTGTCGCTCAACCCGTCCAACAGTGGCGCTAAAGTTGGCGACACCCGTTTCATGCAGCGGCTCACCTGTGGGTATTGTTTGAGGTCTATTAATGGTAAATTCCAGGCGATTCTGTGGGTGAACTTCCTGGCCAGGCGGTATAGCGCAAGGGAGGTTGAAAACAGAGCGGGGGTTGAAGCTGACCCATTTATTATTCACCATGCTCATTCTGATGGGTTGTTTATTGGGTGTTGGCATGTCACCGGTATTAGTGACTGACAAATCAACAGAGACCTCTTTGCCGGGTTCGAAAAAACCATTGCCGCCAGGCTTTTTTGCCAGCAGTGTGGAGTCTGTAACGGACAGGTCATAAGGCCCGGTATACCGGTTGTTGCCCACAGCAATATGAAAACTGCCAGAGTTTCCGCAACGTCCATCAGGGGCGTTACGCCCGACTCGTCCCCGGAGGCCGCAGGGGCCATCAAATCCTCCCGGATTAAAACGGAGTGTTATGCGGCTTTGGGTCTGCCCGCTTGAGTCGGTGTAGATCTCAGTATCGGGATACCAGCATGATTCCCCACCTTTTCCTCCGTCTCCTCCCAGGCCACCGTCTCCGCCTTTTCCACCCCGGCCTTGTGTGCCACCCCGAACGTCAGGAATGTTGGTGAGCATGAGCAAATCGGTTTGCGAAGGTGCTACTGTGAGGGTTACTTTACCGCCATTGCCACCATCGCCACCCCGTGCGCCATTGCCACCATTGCCCCCGGTGCCGCCTTGACCTCCGTTTTCACCCCACAGAAATCTGTTGGCATTTCTCCCCTTTTTCCCGGTTAGCCCTTTGCCCCCATCACCGCCGTTGCCCCCATGGCCTGCATCACCGCCACGGGCTTCAAGAAAGATTGATGTTTTTCTATCGAACAGGCTTAACTGAAGTGATGTCCCGTTCCCTTTAATCAAAACACCGGCATTATTGGTTGACAACGCGACATTCAGTTCGCGAGCGTTTTGGCCGTGTTCTCCCTGAGCGCCGTCCTGCCCGCGATAACCGCCGAATTGACCGTTTGCACCGCAGGCTCCATTTTTGCCGACGGCTCCGTTGGTAACGTACCTTAAAGTGTTCCCGGAATGTAAAGGAGACATAAATAGATCCCAGCGTAATTGTGAGTGTGATAGTCAGCTTATTGTTATGGTCTGACCATGAACTGCCGGTTTTTTATCCCCGGCGCAAATAAAAATGAGTGGTCGATCTGATATCAGAGTGAGTGACCGCCTCGGTGATTGGCACGAAGCATTTTTTAAGGGGTGTATTGATGCAATAACGGTTTTACGTTCACTGCCGGTTTTGGTATCCTGATATCCCATCTTGAGACTCTCTTTTCACCCCGCTTTTATTATATTCACAGCAGGTAAGCATGACGCGTTATATTTTCGTCACCGGCGGTGTTGTTTCTTCGTTAGGCAAAGGCATCGCATCGGCATCTCTCGCCGCCATTCTTGAGGCACGTGGTCTCAAGGTGACGATGCTCAAGTTGGACCCTTATATCAACGTCGATCCGGGTACCATGAGCCCTTTTCAGCATGGCGAGGTTTTCGTTACCGAAGATGGTGCCGAGACTGACCTGGACCTGGGGCATTACGAGCGTTTTATCCGAACCACCATGAAGCAGGGTAATAACTTTACTTCTGGCCGGATTTACCAGGATGTTCTGCGTAAAGAGCGTCGTGGTGACTATCTCGGTGGTACGGTACAGGTTATTCCGCACATCACCGATGAGATCAAGCGCCGGGTGGTTAATGGCGCGGGCGATGCGGATATCGCCCTGGTGGAAGTGGGTGGGACTGTGGGTGATATCGAATCCCAGCCATTCCTGGAAGCCATTCGTCAGTTGAAGGTAGAGCTCGGATTTCAACGTGCCATGCTGATGCACCTGACCCTGGTGCCTTACATCAAAACCGCCGGTGAGACCAAGACCAAACCAACCCAGCACTCTGTTAAAGAGCTGCGTTCGATTGGCCTTCAGCCAGATATCCTGGTGTGTCGCAGCGAACAGTACATTGATGCCTCGGCCCGCCGCAAGATTGCCCTGTTTACCAACGTAGAAGAGCGTGCGGTTATCTCCCTGGAAGATGCGGACAGCATTTACAAAATTCCTCGGATGCTCCACGAGCAGAGTCTGGATCAGATCATTGTGGATCGCTTCAACCTGGGCTGCCAGCCAGCGGACCTCTCTGAGTGGGACGATGTGGTGGATCGTGAGTTTAACTACTCCGAAGAGATCACCATCGCCATGGTGGGCAAATACATGGAACTGCTGGATGCCTATAAGTCGCTGATTGAGGCGATCAAGCATGCCGGTCTGAAAACCCGTACCAAGGTCAATATTCGTTACATTGACTCTGAAACCACTGAACAGGATGGTCTATCTGCCCTGGAAGGGGTATCTGCCATTCTGGTGCCCGGTGGCTTTGGTCACCGTGGTGTGGAAGGCAAGATTCAGACCGTGCGCTATGCCCGTGAGAACAAGATTCCTTTCCTGGGTATCTGCCTTGGCATGCAGGTGGCGGTCATTGAGTACGCCCGCCATGTTGCCGGTCTGGCAGGGGCGAACAGTACGGAATTTGATCGTCAGGCGGCCCATCCGGTGGTGGGTCTTATTACTGAGTGGATCGACGCTGACGGTATGGTTGAAAAGCGTGATGAAGGTTCTGATCTGGGCGGCACCATGCGTCTGGGTGCCCAGAACTGTAACCTGGTTGCCGGTACACTCTCCCGTGAAGCCTATGGCCAGGATGTTATTACCGAGCGCCACCGTCACCGTTATGAAGTGAATAACCATTACGTTGAGGCACTGGAAGAGGCGGGTCTGGTCATTGCCGGTCGCTCAGAAGACAACAGTCTGGTAGAGATCGTTGAGGTTGCCGACCATCCATGGTTTGTCGCCTGTCAATTCCACCCGGAATTTACCTCAACACCCCGGGATGGCCATGGTCTGTTTTCTGCCTTTATTCATGCAGCGCAGGCTTTTAAGCACGCTTCTCACTGAAGCCAATTGTTGATACCTGCTTTTGCAGGTTTTTTTCTGGAACGCCTGAAGGAACGTTTGTGAAAAGCAAAATTGTTGATGTCAATGGCATTCAGGTCGCTAATGACCTGCCGTTTGTCCTGTTTGCCGGGATGAACGTGCTGGAATCAAGAGACCTGGTCATGAAAGTGGCGGAAGAGTATGTACGGGTTACCGAAAAGCTCGGTATTCCCTATATCTTCAAGGCTTCCTTTGATAAGGCTAACCGTTCTTCAATCGCCTCCTACCGTGGTCCGGGCATTGATGAGGGGTTAAAGATTTTTCAGGAGCTGAAAGCGACCTTTGGTTTTCCGGTGATTACTGATGTCCATGAACCTCATCAGTGCCAGTCTGTGGCGGAAGTGGTGGATGTGATTCAGTTGCCGGCGTTTCTGGCCCGCCAGACGGACCTGGTCGAAGCCATGGCCAAAACCGGTGCTGTCATTAACATCAAGAAGCCGCAGTTTCTCAGCCCCGGCCAGATGGGGAATATTACCGATAAATTCCGTGAAGCGGGCAATGACCGTTTGATCCTCTGTGAGCGTGGTGTGAACTTTGGCTATGACAACCTGGTGGTTGATATGCTTGGCTTTCATACCATGAAGCAGGTGAGCGGCGGTGCACCGGTTATCTTCGATGTGACTCATTCGCTGCAGTGCCGTGATCCAATGGGGGCCGCCTCCGGTGGCCGCCGCCACCAGGTGACTGAACTGGCCCGTGCCGGTATGGCGGTTGGCCTGGCAGGACTGTTCCTGGAGGCTCATCCTGATCCTGATAATGCCCGCTGTGATGGCCCTTCAGCACTGCGCCTGTCCATGCTTGAGTCCTTCCTGACTCAGATGAAAGCTCTGGATGAGCTGATTAAATCATTTGAAGCACTGGATACTCTCTAAGTTCAGCTGTTTAACTCAGAACCTCCTGCTTTTGTTCAGAAGCGGGAGGTTTTTTTATGAACTAATGTTTTTGAAATTGGTCATATAGTTATAAATAAAATAAATCTGGAGCACATTTATGAACGGGACGGGTAATTTCAATATATTTCCAGGCGATTTTTCTCAACTTCAATATGGCCCCTTGAGATATCTCTTTGATGAGGAGGATCCCGGTTATCAAGAGTCTGCAGGTCCTGATCCTTTATTCAACGGGCGCGCACTTCAGAAAGTAGAAGATAAACCTGTATTACATCCTGAGAGCCAATCAGCACAGTTCAGTTCACTTACTGATAGTCAATTATCCAGTTTCAAAATCGGTACTGTTAATGCAGACCCTGCAAGGCATTGCCCTCAGAAATTTAATGAGAGTGCAGTTTCTCTTGCACCAAATCCTGAAAATACGGACAAATCTCAAAACGGGCCATTGAACGGCTGTCTGGCGGGTACTGATAAGATGCCCCGGGAACAGGCAGCGATAAAGCCACTTCCTGCTATGGAAAGCAGAACCGAAAACATCAGTCAAATCAACCAGCCGCCAGTTGATGATACTGAATCATTATCCAGGAATAGAGGACGCAAGGTGGCACACCAGACAGGAGTCAGTGAGAAACGACTCGAGCATAATGCCCGAGAACGGAAACGTACGGCAATAATGAGGGTTGCAATGGTTGATTTAAAAGAACGGCTCTGTGGAACTTATTTCTCCGAAGGGATTCGTAAGAAGAAACTAAAGAATGTTGATGTGTTGCGTGGAGCCATTGGTTATATCAAAATGCTGAATGATATTCTGACAAAGGGTTCGCCGGAGCAATCTCATTTCATTCCGCTTAGCGGAGATAAAGGCTTTTCAAATGGCTAAATGCCCATCAGTTCAATCAGGGGCTTTCTACTTTCAGGCCCATAAAATACTGCCCCAACAGGTACCCTGTTTTCGGTTTCTTCCTTTACCAGTGCAATAATTTCAGCGCTGGCTAACCCACCACAAAGTTCAATCATCTGTACACCGTTTTTTTCAACCAGTTCTCTGGCGATATCGGCAGCGGTTTCCCTGTGGTTCATATCAACGGATACACAATAAAAGTGAGCTTTTTCAGTAACATTCTCCTGGATGGATGAGGACTGCAGGCCGGGCATGGCATAAATAAATGCAAACTTCATGTTGACTCCTTTTAATTCTGTGTCAAGCAGGCTGGATTTATTGAAAAGTTAAAAATGAATTCTGGCAGAGGATGAAGGAAGTGCAAGAAAGAATGTCAATAAAAAAAATGAACGAAATACTTCCTGATAGTGTCCAAAAAAACGACAATCGAGGATATTAACATGACGCTATGCTGTGCAACTAATAATACTGGACCAGTGCTACCACGTAATATGGATGCAACTACTCAATCACCTGATAATTCAACCCGGCGAAATGGCAAACATCTTTTGCAGACCACGCTCACGCATGCAGCTCGTGCATTAGTTTTTGGATCGTATACTACCCTGGTAAACCAATTCGTTGTTTCAAAACTGAATCAACCTCGCGATGATTTTTTGGCCTATCATTGTTTCAATAATTTGACCCGTGCTGAGAGAATCGAGTACATAGATCTAACTCCGTATGCTCCGGTTCATTTGTCACAGGTGGCCGTTGCCTCAACAGCTTTTTTTCTTGCCACCGGTGGCTTTTGCACATTGTATGAGGGATGCAAATCTATTTATGACCGGGCATGCACCTGTTTTTCAGGGCCTGATGTCGCAACAAATCAACCCGCAGGAGACTATCCAGAAGTCTATGATGAAGTCTAAGTCTCTTCCCCTGTCTGAATTCCTGACCAGATAGCAGCCATAATGCTATACAGGTGTTATGGTTTTCGGATGACTCTGGTCATCTCTTATCCGGGATGACCATTCACCATTCCAGCGCTTTCCCATTCCATTTGCCCGTGGCAGGAAAAAAGCCCGCAGCTAACCTGAAAGGCCAAACCGGGAAAATTTCCACCGACATCAAAATATGAATCATTGATAGTAAAAATAATTAGAAAAAAGTTGATTAGAATTGAACGAAATACCTCCTGATATTGTCTGAGAAATGACAACCAGTAAGGATATTAAGAATGACTTTAACAATTGGTACTGCCGGTATTAACGCTGGATCATCGATGCCTGGCAATCCCGAACTCCAGGCTGCGACTAATCCACCTGATAATTCAACCCAGCGAGAACGCAATGATATTTTTTCATCAACTTTCTTTCACGCCTTATTTTCAATTGGAGTTGGGACGTGTACTACCTATGTAAAAAATCGGGTCGTTTCACCACTGAATGATCCTGGTAAAGTCTTTTTGAGGGAGCATTGTTTTAATAATATGACCCTTTTTGATGAGTACGGAGAACTAACTCCGTTTACCCCGCTCTTTTTGACAGAGATAGCAGTAACGTCGACAGCCTTTTTTGTTGCCAGCGGTGGCTTGTGCAAGGCGTATAACGGATGTAAATCAATCTATGACCGGCTATGCCATACTCCGGCATATGAACGGCTACGCCATATTCCGGCACATGATGCCATCGCAATGCAACCTGAACCTGAAGAAGTCTAGGATTTTTCATTTGTGAGGTGAAGCGGTTCTATTTACCAAACCCGTCGTAAAGCATCGCCCAATCGGGCGGTGATATAAGACAGGAGCGCGCAGAGCGCTCCGCTTGAGTGTTTGTTCATTCCTTGCTAACTTTATCCAGTCTTTTGTAGACCTACCGTCGGGCAGACGGGATGTAAAGTCTGCGGAGTTCGTGTGAGACTTGGGGAGCATGGGTTGATTCGCCATCGTAAAAGCTCCCACTGTGGAACTTTTATGCGATAACCAAGCCTGTTCCCTGAGCTACGGACCGTGAAACAGAAACGTTCTTGAGCGATCAAGAACCCTCGTCCGCCAGGGCGGGGAGTGTCAGGGAACTGCTTCCCAAATCACCATGGCGCAGTCTTTTTTTGGTTTAATCGCTATTTATCAACAGATTTGATCAATTTTTTGGGGGAATCGCTGGGTAGTAAGTATTGTGGAAATTCAGTGGCAGTATCCTTAGGGGGGGCGAAATCAATCCCTTCCTTTTTATGCTTAAGCCTCCTTTGATTTAGCATATTGACTGTTTCAGCTTGTCTTTGGGACAAGGGAACCTTCTCTGGCTTGTCAAAGTGTATTTTCAGATTTTTAGCATCACGCTGACTGGCCTCCATCGCGATTTTTTGTTGTTTGACGTGTTCTAGTGCTGAATCTATATCCGGGTGTTCCAACCGTGGCCCTCTGAGGCTAACTAATTTCTCCTCCTGCTGGCGCATTCTCCTCTTGACCGCTTCAATGACGTCAGTTCCTTCTTTATCAGTGACGGCGCTGATACCCTGATTGCAACAAAAATATTTTACCTGTTCTATGCTTTTCGGATGCATATACGTTGGCATCGTGATTCTTAATGATTCCATTCTCAATTTATTTTCTTTGATTTTATTTTCTTCAATTTTATTGTCTTTACCGCCTTTATCGTCTTTTATTTTGTTTGTTCCCATGACCTTTGGGCTAAGACGCTTTTTTAATTCCTCCTTGAAAAATTTATAGTGAGGAGCATACTCATTTTTTGTCTCTGTGAGATACGAATCCAGCTGATATTGGGTGACCGGAAGCTTGATGTTGGTTTCTACATTGATATAAAAAAGAGTCAATAACTGTTCCAGACCATTGATCGTTACCTGGGCGATAATAGCACCGGTTCCTGCCTGATAAAACACTTTGTCAACGGTGACTTTACCCGAAATGCCAAGCTGATTGGCAAGTTCACTGCCCTTAATGATGTCAATAGTATGAATATCCAGTTGATCCTCATCGTTAGCAATGTAAATCATACTGTCAGTTTCAAAGCAGTGCCGACTCATGGGAGGGATTATGCTATCAGGGCCATTAACAGGCGTCGTTTCTTCGAAAAATTGATCATCTGCATCGCTATCATCCGCAATAGCCACACATAATGAATCCTTGACATTTAGTGATGCGGACGCCTGATCAGTGGATTTGCCCGGGGAGGCATTCTCATTAAACCAGAATGAAAAGTATCGTCGCGGATCATCTTCATCATCATCGGGAATACGCCAATCTAGTTGGTCAGAATCTTCTGTTGATGGGGGATTCGCTGTCGTGGTTTTATCGGGATGAGTATCCTTTTCAGAAGGGAGAGATACCAGGAGATAATCACCAACTCTACGAACTGATATATTGTATGAAGAGATTTTTTCTGGTTGAGGGCTGCTTTCTTGAGAAGACCAAGCTTGAGAAGACAAAGTTAAGTTTGAAAATAAAGCCTTGGCGACAGTAACCGGGCTTTTCAGAAGACTGGCAAAATTACAGTTATCTTGAAGATAGCCAGTGTATTTTGAACCCACTAAATTTGATACTGTGTTAGACATTGGTTGCTCTATAATAACTTTCGTTTATAAATAAGAATTTTTTAATTTGATTCGGTTTTTCCTGTTTTTACGTCCAGCCCTTTTAACAGGATCTGGTTCTTACATTATTTGACCAGTAATTTGGAATATGGTTCCATTTTATTTCCGATTTTTCTTATTCACTCATTTTTCAAGGCCATTGTGCTATCTTATGGTTGATTTTTTCAGAAAATGATTCCTTGCATATCATCATCTGCCATTCAACAGGAGGCCTGATATGGACAATACCACCGCTGAACTGGAAGTTGATGCCGATCACTGTTTAGAGATTGGCCAGGTGATTGCACCCGGGGATACTCACCTCGAAATGACCATAAAGGGGGATACTGAGCAACAGGCAAACGACCAGATGGCAACGATGGAAGCCCTGGCCAACCGTATTTCTGACCACTGTCAGGTAAAGAAAACGGTGAATCTCCATCAGGGCAGTGCCACCATTGATGCCATGTTTGATTTTGACTGCACAGCAGAAAAACTGATTTTTGAATTGTATCTCAGGTAGTAATTTTACTTATCATTGTTAGGGCTGTTTGATGATTATTTGACCATTGATGCCTGGTTTAAACGATGGTTAACAGGCGATTAACAGTCGTTAACAGTAACGATCAGAAATCCACGAAGCTCAATGTTGGCGCGGTGTCCAGCGAAATTGTAAGGCTTTGACACAGGATTTTCCGGTGGTATAGTTGCCGCTCCCGTAACAATGCCACCGCTCTTTTACGGTATTGCTTACCTCTCACTTGAAATTTCCGAATTCTTCACCCGGAGTATCTCATGACCGCTATCAAGGAAATCAAGGCTCGCGAAGTCCTCGATTCTCGTGGTAATCCCACTGTTGAAGCTGACGTCATTCTTGAGTCTGGTGCCTTTGGTACTGCCTGTGCTCCCAGTGGCGCTTCCACGGGTTCCCGCGAAGCTCTGGAGCTGCGTGATGGTGACAAGTCCCGCTACCTGGGCAAGGGCGTTCTGCAAGCCGTTGCCAATGTTAACGGTCCTATCCGTGAAGCACTGCTTGGTTTTGATGCTAATGACCAGCGTGGCCTGGATCAGAAGATGATCGATCTGGACGGCACTGACAACAAAGCCAAGCTGGGCGCTAACGCCATCCTGGCGGTGTCTCTGGCCGCTGCCAAAGCCGCTGCCGTTGATAAAGGCATGCCTCTGTACGTGCACATTGCTGAGCTGAACGGTACTGCTGGCCAGTTCACCATGCCAGTGCCAATGATGAACATCCTGAACGGCGGTGAGCACGCTGACAACAACGTTGATATTCAGGAATTCATGATCCAGCCGGTTGGTGCCAAAAACTTTGCTGAAGCGCTGCGCATGGGTGCTGAAGTATTCCACGCTCTGAAGAAAGTTCTCTCCGACAAGGGCCTGAACACTGCCGTGGGTGACGAAGGTGGTTTTGCACCAAACCTGGCTTCCAATGCAGACGCTCTGGCGGTCATCAAAGAAGCTGTTGCTGCGGCCGGTTACACTCTGGGCACCGACATCACTCTGGCTATGGACTGTGCAGCTTCCGAGTTCTACGAAGATGGCAAGTACAACCTGAAAGGCGAAGGCAAAGTCTTCACTTCCAATGAGTTCTCTGACTACCTGAAAGGTCTGACCGAAGAATACCCGATTATCTCCATTGAAGATGGTCTGGATGAATCTGACTGGGACGGCTTCAAGTACCAGACTGAACTGCTGGGTGACAAGATCCAGATCGTTGGTGATGACCTGTTTGTAACCAACACCAGGATCCTGAAAGAAGGTATCGATAAGGGCATCGCCAACTCTATCCTGATCAAGTTCAACCAGATCGGCTCTCTGAGCGAAACTCTGGATGCGATCAAGATGGCCAAAGATGCTGGCTACACTGCCGTTATCTCTCACCGTTCCGGTGAGACCGAAGACGCCACCATCGCTGACCTGGCGGTAGGTACCTGTGCTGGCCAGATCAAGACCGGTTCACTGTGCCGTTCTGACCGTGTAGCCAAGTACAACCAGCTGATCCGTATCGAAGAGCAGCTGGAAGGCAAAGCGCCTTACCGTGGTATTGCTGAATTCAAGCGTGCCTGATTAGCGGTCGCTGCTGATGGAAAGGGGAGGCTTTAAGCCTCCCTTTTTGTTTGCCTGGCGAAGCGGGCAAACCCGTCAGGCTCAAAGAAGCCTGAGCCGCCCCGACCGGCGGAAAGTCAATCCGTCGATCGCCCTTTACCTGTGAACTTTTGGAGCAGACTTTCGGGTCTTTTTTCTAGGGGGAGGCATCAGTTCATTTAAAGAGCACTGGGGATGTGGTGCTAAATCTTCCTTATAAAGGTGCCAGACCTGCACCAGTTGAGCGTCGTTACTGATAGTCATTAAATGCCCCCCGTTGGCACTGAATGTTACAAAGTCAAGCTTGTAATGTTGGTGCAGCGTCGATTTGTGTAACCAGTTGCCATTTGCCGTAAGGCCATAGATGATGATGGCGTCATCATTTCTGGCTTCGATGACAATATGGGAGCCATCGTGGTTAAATTTGGCTGAGTAAACCCCACCTGCTGTCGTAAAATTGAGGCTGGTTATCCAGTTGCCACCGGCCGTACAAGTGTGGATTCTGGCGTTGCATACAGGCAGGGATATGGGGGAGTAATTGCGAGAAAATGTCAGGATATGGCGGCCATCAGCGCTGAACGTGGCTGAGGTAATATACATATCATCATGGACGATAATCTGTTGTTTTGACCAGCGCCTGGCGTTTGCATCATACCGGTAGATTTTTGCTGTATGATCGCTACTGGCCGTGACTAAATAGTGGCTATCGGGACTGAATCTAGTAGAGGAAATCCGTCGTTTATGCTTAATCGTGATTTTATGTTGCCAGTTGTCGCGGGTATCAAAGCTCAGGATTCTGGCAGTATGATCGAAACTCTCCGTTACTGCATGGCGGCTGTCAGGACTGAATGAAGTGTCGGTGATTTCCAGGGAGTGGTTAATACAGGTTTTTTTTACCCAATTGTTATCGGTGTTACTGAAAATTGTTGCGGTACGATCAGGTTGGTTATTCTTGTCGCTAATGGTGATGATATGCTTGCCATCAGGGCTGAATTCAGCGGCAGTGACCTTACCATTATGGTTCAGGGTGGTCAGCTCCAGCCAGTTGCCGTTGCTGTCACGGCCATGGATTTTCGCCGTGTGATCGTCACTGGTGGTGACTATCAAGCGGCTGTCAGGGCTGAATGTTGTTGAAAGAATCCTCCCTTTGTGTCCCATTGTTGTTGTTACTGCCCAGCGGCCAGCCTGGTTCATTGTGCATATTATGGCCCTGCGACCACTCCTGGCCATCACTGCATGGCGGCTGTCGGGGCTGAAAGTCGCCGAGCTGATAAATCGATCAGAAATGATGATGAGTTTTTCTGTCCAGCTGCCGTCGGCATTACAGCTGGTGATTTTTGCGGTTGAAGCCGTGTAGCTCAATATATGCCGGTTATCAGTGCTGAAGGTGATCCGCCGCACTCTGTCTTCATGGGCAATGGCTATCTCTGCGGGCCTTGCGGTGATTTCCGTTCTGCCATAATCCGAACCACAGCGCGCGTAACTGTTGGTCGCCAGAAAGCGTCCATCGCTGCTGAGTTTGGCTGATGCAGCCGTAAAGGGGATGCAGTCAATGGATATTGCCAATTCCGGCTGGAAAGTACGACAGTTAACCATCAACTGGTTCACTGTGTAAAACAGGATTTGCGGGAAATATTTCCCTTTTTGTGGTTCCCGTGGCGGTATGTCGTTGTCTGTCACTTCCCCGGCTGAATGGCCGCAAATAGTGCTGATCAGCGTTTCATTGCCGGTGAATTGCCTCAGCCAGGCTTCCAGTTCATGGTTGCTGATGTTTTTGGCAATCTGAATGAAATGCTGCTGCTGTCGTGGCTCGAGCTGTTTAAACCAGATCCTGGCGGGCAGATGATCTACACGGACGATAGTCAGCAAAGACGAACAGGTCTGTGCCATGGCCTTGATGTCGCGGTCCCCTAAAAAACCCAGTATGTGCCTTATGGGTTGCTCTGGAAGATCCAGCAATAGCAACGGCCCCGGGTTGGTAACGGCGGTGATTCGGTTGCTGGTTCTGTGTTCCACGGGCGGGATAGTGGTGGCAGCCGGAGGGGGATAGCTGTTGGTACTGCCAATGGGGTTTCCAGTCGGCATATTCCGAACTCCCGGGTCTTTGGCCTGCGGGTGATGGGTAGCCAGTACCAGATTGAACTCAACAGCAACCCGGGTGTAGAACGCTGTCTTTCGTTCATAAATACCCGGGATAGTAAGAGCGATCATTTGAGTTGCTTATTTTGATGTCTGGCTTTTTCTAATGACCTTCATTAATGTGAAACAGTTCAAAGATCCGGTCATATGTTAAACCACGGGTACTCCTGTTAAACTTCACCGTTAAGTCTCTATTACTGCCCCTGCTGCTGGATAGTGACGGTTTAAAGCGGAACTGATGATGAAAAAACTGGCAATAGCCCTGTTGACACTGCTGCTGGTTTACCTGCAAACCAGGCTCTGGATTGGTGAAGGCAGTGTGGCTGAAATGTTGACACAACAAGATAACCTTGAGCGGTTCAGACTGGAAAATGAACGTTTGTACCAGCGTAATCGTCTGCTGGCCAAAGAGGTTGTGGAGCTGCAGCAGGGGATGGAAACGGTTGAAGAGAGAGCCCGTCAGGAGCTGGGTATGATCCGCAGTGATGAAACGTTCTTTTTGACTTACGATTAAATCCTGTATTGGTCAGGAGCCGTTTCTGAGCGGGCTTCTGGATGTTCAAATTAAGGGTGTCAGAGTGAGTAGCGTAGAAACCATGAATACGGTTCGTTACTGGGCGGTTGTTCCGGCAGCGGGCGTTGGCCGCCGAATGAATATCGATATTCCCAAACAGTACCTTGAAATCAAGGGTAAGCCTCTGATGGTGCATACTCTGGAGCGGTTGCTGGATTTTCCCAGGCTGGAAAAGATCGTGGTGGTGCTTGATCATAATGATGAGTATCACCAATCCATTGAATTACTCCGCAACCCGGGAATTCTCCTGGCCCAGGGGGGGGATGAGCGTTACCACTCGGTACTTAATGGTTTGAAAGTGCTATTGGATATTGGTTCCCCTGATGACTGGGTACTGGTTCATGATGTGGCCCGCCCCTGCATTCGTCGTTCTGATATGGAGTGGCTGGTGAACCAGCTCCATGACCACCCTGTAGGCGGTCTGCTGGGTTGCCCGGTTACCGATACCATCAAGCGGGCCGGGGGCAATGATGTTGTGTCTGAAACGGTAGACCGTCAGGGGCTCTGGCATGCCATGACACCGCAGATGTTCCGTCTGGGCATGCTGCATGACGCCATGGCAAAAGCGATAGCGGATAAGATGCCGGTAACGGATGAGGCCAGTGCCATTGAATACGCTGGCAAGCAGCCCGTGATGGTGGAAGGACATGCCGATAATATTAAGGTGACCCGGGGAACTGATCTGGCTCTGGCCACTCTATATATAGAACAGCAGTCGAAACTTATTGAGGTCACTTGATGCGTATTGGTCATGGTTTTGATGTTCACCGCTTTGGTGAAGGTGATTATATTGTTCTGGGTGGGGTAAAAATCCCTCACACCCATGGGCTGGTGGCGCATTCTGATGGCGATGTGCTGCTTCATGCACTTTGCGACGCACTTCTGGGAGCGGCAGGTCTGGGTGATATTGGCAAGCATTTTCCGGACACTGATGAACGCTATGCTGGCATTGATAGTCGCAAGTTACTGCGTCATGTTATTGCTCTGCTTGAGCAGCACAACCTGGTTCCCGTCAATATGGACAGTACCATCATTGCCCAGTCGCCTAAAATGGTACCGCACATTGATCAGATGCGGCAGAATATCAGCGAAGACATGGGGATTGACCCATCTCTGGTGAATGTCAAAGCGACCACCACTGAAAAGCTGGGCTATACCGGTAGAAAAGAGGGTATTGCAGTTCACGCCGTTGTTCTGTTGACCGATTTGGGATCGTGATCCATAGGGTGGAGTCTTCTGGGAGGCTGTCCGAGAATAGCGCCCGTAGCGAGGATGGCAGAAAATTGAGGATAAAAAGTCGGAAATTTTTAGTGAATAGTGGTTCTATTGACTAAAAATTTCCGACTTTTTAGACCAATTTGCTGCCACCGCAGTAGGGCAGTCTATTCTCGGACAGCTTCCTGGGAGGCCCGCCACCCATGGTTATTTTTCGGTATTTCCTTTCAAAAACTGCGTCAAACGCGGTATTGTTTATTGTTAATTTTTGCTTTGTTGAGTGCGCATCATGGATGCAGATGTACCGATGCCTGCCGATTACTCCGTTGATTGGTATTACGCCTTTGGTGGTCCTTTAGGCAGCTGTCTTTTCAAATCCTGTCATGAAGATTTTCTGGTTGATGAGCTACTGCCTTTTGAGCCCGAAGGTGAAGGTGAGCACCTTTTCCTGCTGATTGAAAAAAAAGGGGAGAATACCGACTGGGTCGCAGGGCTTCTGGCGAGACATGCAGGGGTCAGAAGACAGTCGGTAAGTTATGCCGGGAGAAAGGATCGCCATGGAATTACACGTCAATGGTTTTGTGTTTCCCTGCCTGGTATGGCTGATCCCGACTGGAGTGGACTGGAGAGTGACACCATACGGATCCTTCGACAGGCCCGCCACCGGAAAAAACTGAAAACCGGAGCCCTGAAGGCAAATGATTTCTGCATCACATTGCGGAATGTAGATGCTGATCCTGCGCTGGTTAATGCCCGGTTAGAGCAGATATCTCGTGCAGGGGTGCCCAATTACTTCGGTGAACAGCGCTTTGGTCATGAGGGGCGTAATATTGACAAGGCCGTCGATGGGCTTAAGAAAAGTTTGGATTAATTCAGGATTGAGGGACTATGACCATATTGCTATCCAATGATGATGGCGTTACCGCCAGGGGATTGGCCCTTTCGTTTGCCACCATGAAATCACACGGTCAGTGCTGGGTAGTGGCTCCGGATAATGACTGTTCTGGCAAGGGCCATTCCCTCACTCTGGACCGGCCACTGTGCATGAAAGAACACGACAATGGGTTCTTCAGTGTGAACGGAACACCGGCAGATTGTGTCAATCTCGCTGCCAGTGGGCTGTTTGGCCGCCTTCCGGAACGCGTAGTTTCCGGTATTAACAGTTGCGCAAACCTGGGCGATGATGTGCTCTACTCGGGGACTGTGGCTGCGGCTATGGAAGGACGCTTGCTGGCAAAAACCGCAATCGCTATTTCATCCTGTGGTCAAGAGGATCACCACCTGGAAGTGAGCGCCAGAGTGTTGCACGATTTGATGTTGCGCCTTGATGATCAGGTTCTGCCAGAAGGCACGATACTCAATGTCAATGTCCCGGCCTGTGACTATGAAGAGATCCGTGGGATGAAAATTACCCGGCTCGGCCATCGTCACCCGTCAAAGCCTCCGGTAAAAATGACGGATCCCCGTGGCAATACGGTGTGGTGGATCGGTGGTGTTGGTAAGCCCCTGGTTGCTGAGGAAGGGACTGATTTTCATGCAGTGGCTTCTGGCTATGTATCCATTACCCCATTGCAATACGATAAGACCGGCCATGCAACGTTATCACTGATGGAGGATTGGCTTGGAGCCTGTGTATGAGGGATCTTGAAATTGATGGTATCGGTATGACATCACGCCGGACCAGAGAGCGGCTGATCCAGCGTCTGATGGATCAGGGTATTCAGTCCGGCAAGGTTCTGGATGCCATTCGCACCATTCCCCGTCATCTTTTTCTTGATGAGGCGCTGGCGCATCGTGCTTATGAAGACACAGCTCTGCCGATTGGTCATAATCAGACGCTGTCCCAGCCGTACATTGTCGCCAAAATGACGGAAGTGCTGTTGGCCCGGGGTGAACTGAACAAGGTGCTGGAAATTGGTACCGGATCCGGTTATCAGACGGCTGTGCTTGCTTCGCTGGTGGCCAGGGTCTGCTCCGTGGAACGCATCAGGCCATTGCAGGAGAAGGCACAGCAGAGGCTCTCCAGGCTTTCTCTGAAGAATGTTCGTCTTCGTCATACCGATGGTGGTATGGGGTGGCCGGAAGAAAGTCCATTTGATGGGATTATCGTCACGGCGGCACCGGGAGAAATTCCTGCAGCGTTGTTGAGCCAGCTGTCTCCGGAAGGTGGCAGGCTGGTCATTCCGGTGGGAGGAAACAACTTTCAGGATCTTGTGTTAGTGACCAGAAACGGTGATGAGTATCAGCGCAAGGTGTTGGAAGCTGTCCGGTTTGTACCGTTGCTGGCGGGTGTTATACGCTGATACGTCATAAAAAAGACGTTACTTTCTTGAACGTACCCACACAAAAAAGCAGTCAGTCAGGGATGACTGATGGCATTTTACTTAACTTCTGTTCCAAAGGTCAGAACATGTCGAATCATTCTTCTTACTTTGCCCTCATCGCCAGGGGAATGGCTATGGGGGCCGCTGATGTTGTGCCGGGCGTATCCGGTGGAACCATTGCATTTATTACTGGCATTTATGACCGGCTGCTGAATGCCTTGAAAAGTGTTAACCCATCGTTACTGAAGGTACTGGGTGAGGAAGGGGTTGCCGGTGTGTGGCAGAGAATAGACGGCACATTTCTGGTGTGTGTGTTTGCTGGTGTGCTGACCAGTATTCTGTCCTTTGCCCATGTGATTACCTGGTTCCTGGCGACGTATCCGGAGATGCTCTGGGCATTCTTTTTTGGTCTGATTCTGGTGTCCGGATTGCATATGATTCGTCAGGTTGATCAGTGGAATGTGGCGACTGTCATCACCCTGATCGCTGGTATTGTGATTGCTTATGCTGTGGGTGTATTAACCCCGACCAGTCTTGAACCAGAGCCGGTGACGCTGTTTTTTGCCGGTAGCATTGCTATCTGCGCCATGATTCTGCCCGGTATTTCCGGTAGCTTTATGTTACTGATGATGGGGCTGTATGGGCCAGTCATTGATGCTGTGAAGAGTTTGAATTTCAGTGTACTGACCGTTTTTGGCCTGGGCTGTATCGGCGGTTTGCTCAGCTTTTCCCATGTGTTGTCATGGCTGCTAAAAAAGCACCGCGATCTGGCGATTTCACTACTGACCGGCCTGATGCTTGGAGCTCTGGGCAAAGTCTGGCCATGGAAGGAGACACTGGCAACACGGGTTAACAGTTCCGGGGAGCTGGTCCCGCTGATTCAGGCGAACGTGTCGCCGATGAATTATCAGGGAATTACCGGGCAGCCTGCTTATCTGGTTGAATCTATTGGGCTGATGATTTTTGCCATTGCTTTGGTGGCGATGATTGAGCGGGTGGGTAGTAAAAATCACTAAACCAGCGCACCAATATAGGTGAAAATACTGATATTGGTATAATATTTCAAACCATAAGTTACGGTTTATATTCTTTTATTGAATAAATGATTTTTGTGGGCAGCCAGGGTAATGGAGTTGATAAAGTGTTGGATTTCATGAAAATCACTCTGATTAATTTGAGTGATTGCTCAAAAAAAATACTTTTTCTAACAGCCTGCCTGCTAATCGCAAGTTGCAGCCATGATCCGGCCAGGGTTACGGTCACTGACCTGAGATCACCACCGAAGGTGACTTCAGGTCAGCATGTTGTCCAAAGAGGAGAAACCCTTTATTCAATAGCCTGGCTCTATAGCAGAGACTTCAGAGAGTTGGCCCGAAAGAATAGCATTCGAAGTCCTTATACTATCTATCCGGGGCAGAAAATAAACTTATCTATCCGCCGGTCCGTGGTTGCTGCTCCGTCGGTGACTCCAGTCAGGCAGCCAAAGAAAACCGTTGCCAAAAGCAGCGCTCCGGTCAAAAAATATACAGCAAAGAGTTCGGCGCCAAAAAGTACCGCTTCCGGCAGCAGTGGCTGGCAATGGCCTGCGAACGGAAAAATTATTTCCGCCTATTCGCTCAAAATGCCCGTTAACAAGGGGATTGATATTGGCGGCAAATTAGGAGAGCCTGTAAAGGCAGCAGCCAGTGGTGAGGTAGTGTACGCAGGAAGCGACCTGTCCGGCTATGGCAGGCTGATCATTTTGAAACATAATAGTAGCTATCTGAGCGCGTATGCGCACAACAGGGATCTATTGGTGAATGAGGGAGACTCAGTTAAAGCGGGCCAGAAGATAGCCGAAATAGGTTCTACAGGAACGACGGAGCCTAAGCTGCACTTCGAAATTCGGCGTGATGGTAAACCGGTCGACCCGATGGGGTACCTTCCAGGGCGCTGATAACGAAGGTCAGTGGCTGTTGTAGTAGAGGGATCTCACGGGTGTCGGCGCAACTTCGGGTTGCCCGGCATAGAGTGGGACTTTCGGATAGGACTAACTCTTATGGCATCGAAGAGGGATGACGCAGAGCTAAGCAGTTATGCTGACGATGTAATCCAGGGACAGGATGAATTGAGCCCGGACGAAAATGCCGGTGACCTCATTGAAGTGGTTGACGAGAACGATGATATCGATAAGCCGCGGCCTGCGGCTGTGTCTCCGGTGAGTACCGGTCGTCGAAAAGAAGACGATGGATTTTACAAATCCATCGATGCAACCCAGCTGTACCTGAATGAGATTGGCTTTTCACCTCTCCTCACCCCCGAGGAAGAGGTTCACTACGCCCGCCTTGCCCGAAAAGGGGTAGAAGCGGGCAGACGCCGGATGATTGAAAGTAATCTCCGGCTGGTTGTTAAAATCTCCAGGCGCTATGTCAACCGTGGACTGACACTGCTTGATCTGATTGAAGAGGGTAACCTCGGACTGATTCGTGCGGTTGAGAAATTTGATCCGGAACGTGGATTCCGTTTTTCAACCTACGCGACCTGGTGGATACGACAGACGATTGAGCGGGCGATCATGAATCAGACCCGCACCATTCGGCTGCCCATTCATGTGGTTAAAGAACTGAACGTCTATCTCAGGGCTGCCAGGGAGTTAACCCAGAAGCTGGATCATGATCCCAGCCCGGAAGAAATTGCCGAGTTGCTGGATAAGCCGGTGGCTGATGTAAAACGGATGCTCGGTCTTAATGAACGAGTGACATCGGTTGATACACCACTGGGACCTGACTCGGATAAATCCATTCTGGATACGATCTCTGATGAAAAAGGTGCCGACCCGGCCGAACTGCTACAGGATCTGGATCTCAATGACAGTCTTGACCGCTGGTTAGGTGAGTTATCAGAAAAACAGCGAGAGGTGGTTGCCCGCCGGTTTGGTCTCAGGGGGTATGAAACCAGTACGCTTGAGGAAGTCGGTAAGGAGATTGGCCTGACCCGTGAACGGGTAAGACAGATTCAGGTAGAGGCTTTAAAACGGCTTCGATCTATTCTTGAAAAGCAGGGGTTGTCAGGAGAGTCCCTGTTTAACTGATGGCCTGACATTCTCTGTTAATAAAAAAGCCATGGGTAACCCCCATGGCTTTTTTACTATTGAACTCAGCGTTCCAGCTGGTCCAGCTTGCCCTTCACGCCATCCCACTCTGCTGCATCAGGGAGAGGGTCTTTCTTCTCAGTAATGTTATCCCAGACATCTGCGAGCACGGCGTTCAGTTCGATGAACTCCTGCTGATCATCGGGAACCTCATCTTCGGAGAAAATAGCGTTTGCCGGACACTCTGGCTCACAAAGAGCGCAGTCAATACATTCATCCGGGTGAATAACCAGGAAGTTTGGTCCTTCATAGAAGCAGTCCACAGGACAGACTTCCACGCAATCGGTGTATTTGCACTTGATGCAGTTTTCACCCACTACGAAAGCCATGGTGGTTAAACTCCATTTGATCTGACTAAAAAAAAGTACTGCCCGGTTTTGCTGTTATATTCGTGATTCACGAAAGCATGTCATAATGTGACATTCAGGTTCTCTTAACAGAACCTGAGGCAATACAAAAATATCGGGCAAGTCTACCAGAGTTGTAAACCCGCTGGATAGCCGTGATGAACATAAACTTATACCGGTCAGGGTATAAGCACCATTAAATCATTTTCCCAGCCCCTTGAGCGTATAAAGAAGCTCCAGAGCCTGGCGGGGTGTCAGGTTATCCACGTCTGTTTTATCCAGGGCTTCAACCGCCGGGTGTGGCTCAGGGCTGGCAAAAAGATCAGCCTGAGGTGTGAAAGTAGCCTTTCCCAATGGTTTTGCAACAGGTTGTGGAGCGGGTTCCTGCTGCTCCAGCATGGCCAGTTTCTGCCGTGCCTGGTTAATGACATGTCGGGGTACACCGGCCAGTTGTGCCACCTGCAGGCCATAGCTCTGGCTGGCAGGACCTTCCTGAACCGCATGAAGAAAGACAATGCTATCGTCATGTTCGGTCGCATTGAGATGTACGTTCACTACCGTATTGCACTCTTCGGGCAGCTGGGTCAACTCAAAGTAGTGGGTGGCAAACAGGGTGAATGCCCGTACTGAATCCGCCAGATATTGAGCGCAGGCCCAGGCCAGGGATAGCCCATCGAAGGTGCTGGTTCCTCGGCCGATTTCATCCATCAGCACCAGACTCTGCTCGGTGGCGTTATGCAGAATATTGGCGGTTTCCGTCATTTCCACCATAAAGGTTGAACGACCACCGGCCAGGTCATCCGAAGAGCCGATGCGGGTGAAAATCCGATCCACCAGACCAATACGCGCACGGGATGCCGGTACAAAGCTGCCAATATGAGCCAGCAGCACAATCAACGCCGTCTGTCGCATATAGGTGGATTTACCGCCCATATTGGGACCGGTGATAATCAGCATACGACGCTGAACATTGAAGGTGACATTGTTTGCCACAAACGGTTCGTCTAAAACCTGCTCAACAACCGGATGGCGGCCTTCAACAATATCAATACCGGGGCTCTGCAGGATTTCAGGACGGCAGAAGTTCAGTGTCTCAGCGCGTTCAGCCAGGTTGCTGAGCGCATCCAGCTCTGACAGGGCCATGGAGCACTCCTGGAGCGGTCCCAGCTCTGCCACCAGTTTGTCCAGAAGTTCATCGTACAGTGCTTTTTCCCGGGCCAGGGCACGGCTTTTGCTGGACAGCGCCTTGTCTTCAAACTCTTTCAGCTCCGGGGTAATAAAGCGTTCAGTGTTTTTCAGGGTCTGGCGGCGAATGTAGTCTACCGGGGCGTTTTCGGATTCACGGCGACTCAACTCGATATAGTAACCATGTACCCGGTTGTAACCGACTTTAAGGCTGGGCAGACCCGTACGCTCACGCTCCCGTAATTCCATTTGAACCAGATAGTCACCCGCATTCTCACTGATGGAACGAAGCTCATCCAGCTCGGCGTCATAACCTTCGCCGATCACCCCGCCATCACGGATCACCACAGGTGGGTTCTCAATGATGGCCCGGGTCAATAATGCTTCGAGTACAGGGTGTTCACTGATGCTTTTTGCCAGTTGATGTACTGTCTGGCTATCAATCGTCGCCAGCTGCTGCTGCAGTTCTGGCAGTTGCTGCAGGGCATCCCTTAACCGTGCCAGATCCCGTGGTCGGGCAGATTTCAGGGCAACCCTGGCAAGAATACGTTCAATGTCGCCAATATGTTTGAGAATGGGGTAAAGGGACTCAAAATGGCAGCCATCTTTCAGGGCGGTGATTGCTGACTGGCGGGCCTGCAGTTTGTCAATATTGCGCAGTGGCCGGTTGATCCATCGTCCGAGCAGACGGCTGCCCATGGCCGTGGCTGTGCGATCCAGCACGGCCGCCACGGTGTGCTCCCGGCCGCCATTCATATTGGTGGTCAGTTCCAGGTTTCTCCGGCTGGCGGCATCCAGCATCGGTGTAGACATATTTGCACTTGATGCCGCCTGCTGACTGAGTGATAGGTTATTCATAAACTCCGGTGCGCCTGCTGGCGGCCCACCTCGGCACCGCTGAGATGGGTGTAACCGAGTTTGACCAGCCAGGCGATGGCGGGTTTTTCCACGCCTT